>JAZRAN010000156.1:0-18982 GCA_045634605.1 Candidatus Stercoripulliclostridium sp.
TAGCAGTCCCATGCCCAACGGGGGTTACCGGACTTCTTAGAAAGAACTTCTACAACTTGTTCGTTAAGACCAAGGTTTAGGATGGTATCCATCATGCCAGGCATGGATGCTCTAGCACCAGAACGAACGGAAACAAGAAGAGGATTTTCCATATCACCGAACTTCATGCCAGTAATTTCTTCCATCTTGGTGATGTTTTCCATAATTTCAGCACAGATAGCGGGATTGATTTCTTTGCCGTCATCATAGTACTTGGTGCACGCTTCGGTTGAAATGGTGAAACCTTGGGGAACGGGAAGACCGATTTTGGTCATTTCTGCAAGGTTAGCGCCTTTACCACCGAGAAGTTCGCGCATTGAGCCGTTGCCTTCTTTGAACAAGTAAACGTACTTTGTCATATTTAATCTCCTATAAAAAATAGTTTTGTTTTTTGCATTTGAAATCATTATACTTTAATTTGCGCCCGAGTGCAAGCAAATTACAATGTTAAATATATTTATATTTACAAAAAAAGTAATATTTTCGTCAAATCATGCCGTTGAGAATCTTGAGTGATTCAGAAAGCGAATTAAATTTCTCACCCACCCTATCGCGATAAATGAGATTTAGGTAGGTAAGCGATTGTATAACGTCGTTTAGGCTTAACTCCAAAGTTTCCAATTCTTCTATGGATGCGTTGCGATACCCAACCAACAAACGAGCGATTTTTATAGGCAAATCTTCTTCCGAAACGTTTATGCCCTGTTGGGGCAAAAGGTTTACCAAAAAATACGTTGCGTAAAGATACGGAGTCACGCTAGAGTAATTTATTTCTTCCAAAACCCTAACCGCCGTAACCAAATTTTGCGTATCTCTAACTCCCGTTTCCGAGAGTTTGTCTAGCGCTTCCAAAACTATTTGACTTGCAGAATATTTGTGGACGTCAGTCCATACGTTAAAAAAACTTTCTTCTACCGTACATCCCGTTACGGTGTAATATTCTCCCTTCTTGTGGAGTATGTATTCCCCAAAGCACAAAGGCATAGTGCATTGCTTCAACTTTGACTTTGGGTTCTTAACAGAGCGAACTTGGGCGCTCAATTTCCCGCTTTCTGCGGTAAACAAGGTTATAATCCTACTGGATTCACCATAGTCTGCCGACCTTAAACAAAGCGCTTGAGTTTTAATTTCCATCTTCGTCCTTTTCGTCCTTTAAGCGAGAGTACAACATAAAATAACCTATGTTACCACTCTTGCGAAACGCGTCGTAAAAAATTTTCTCCACTTCTTTGCTCATACCCAAAGTATGAGCCTATTTATTACTTTTATACCCTACGCATCGTCGCGTTTATTGTAACCAAGATTATTGAGTAACGATAGGTCGTCACGCCAATCTTCCTTAACTCTTACCCATAGAGTCATAAAGATTTTGTCGCCCGTCATTTCTTCCAGGTCTTGTCTTGCATAGGTAGATATGCGCTTAATCATTTCGCCCTTTTTACCTAACACAATGGGCTTATGTTGTTGTTTTTGCACTATCAAGTCGGCATCGATATCAAGTATGCCGTTTTCTCGATATTCGTACTTGTTGATGCTTACGGCTATGCCGTAAGGAATTTCCTTATCAAGAAGTCTGAGCGCCTTTTCTCTAATAATTTCAGACGCCATAAAGCGCATGTTTCTATCGGTGTATTGGTCATCGCCATACATCTTTTCACCTTCCGGCATAAGCGCTTTTATTTCCTTAACTAATTCTTCTACGTTTTTACCACGAAGCGCAGAAATCGGCACGACTGCGGTCAATCCGTCAATTTTATTGAGCTCTATTAGGATTTCCGCAACCTTTTCTTTTGTAACGTGGTCAACTTTGTTGACGGCAACAACTACTTTGTTACCGCTTTCCACGTTCTTTTTAATTCTTTCTACGTCGTTTAAGTCAAGTCCTTTTTCGGAGTCTACAACGTAAATTACGGCATCTACGCCTTCGGATGCCACCTTGACGGAGTGCATCATAAATTTACCTAATTCGTTTTTAGGAACGTGTATACCGGGGGTATCAACAAATATGATTTGGACGTTTTCATCGTTCAAAATACCTATAATTCTATTACGAGTGGTTTGCGGTTTCCAAGAAACAATAGAAACTTTTTCCCCTATTATTTGGTTTATTAAAGTAGATTTACCTGCGTTAGGTCTTCCTAAAATAACAGCGTAACCACATTTTGAAGGTTCTTCCATTTCTTCTTCATAATCTTCTATACCATCACGAGTAATTCCTACGGAATTAAGTATCTCGTCTTGTAGTTCTTCCATCTCTTTACGCTCGTCTTCTTCTACGTGGTCAAACCCTAAAAGATGAAGCACTCCATGGGTTGCAAGAAAACCAAGTTCTCTTTCTACGCTATGGCCATATTCGTTTGCTTGCTCAATAGCTCTTTCCAGGCAAATATAAATTTCACCCAAAATGACGCAATCGTTTTCCGGATTTACGTCATCGTAATCATCGGGATTAAAGGGAAAAGAAACTTCTTCCAGAGCCGGGAAACTCAAAACGTCGGTTACCTTATCTATACCGCGCTCATCTCTATTTAACTCTTGGATTTCTTCCGCGCTAAGAAGCTCGACTTCTATTTCTACTTCTTTCGCATTAATATTAAAACGCTTGAACGCGCCCTTAATAGCGCGCTCTAAAATTTTGTCGTATTGTTCTGCATTATAAAGATTTATCATACGTTACTCTCTCGGATTATTATATTGTATTCTTGCGTGATACATTGAAGGAAGTACTCTTACAAGGGTATCTTCAATAGTTTTTAGGTCTTTGAACGTTATACCGCATTCTTCAAATTGACCATGGTCGGCCTTTTCTTTAATAAGTTTATGAATAAATGCCCTAAATTTATCGGGGCTCGATAATCCTTGAATTGCTCTTGACGCCGCTTCTACGGTATCAACTATCATAATAATTGCGGATATCTTGCTTTGCGGTTTAGGACCGGGATAACTAAATTCTATCTTATCAAGGTCGTCTTCCGTATAAGTTTGAGCTTTGTACAAGAAATAGTTAACGGGCGTTGTGCCGTGGTGCTCTCTTGCAACGTCGGCAAGCATTTCCGGCAGTTTTGCTTCCTTAAGGAGCTCGCAACTTGCGTTAACGTGATTTACTATCATAGAAACGCTTACTTCGGGAATTAAATCATCATGCGGGTTGTAACCCTTTTGGTTTTCTATAAAGTACTCCGCATTTTTAAGTTTGCCTACGTCGTGATAATACGCGCAAGCTTTGGCTAATTGCGGACTTTCCCCTATTGCTTCTGCGCAAAGCTCTGCGAGATTACCTACGGCAATACTATGATTAAACGTACCGGGGGCTTCCTCCGCCAAGCGCTTGAGCAAGGGATTTTCCAACGAGCACAACTCACTTATTCTAAATACGGTATTGATTTTAAAGACGTATTCCATTATCGGCAACACTATCATATAAAGGCCTATGGACAATACAACGGAAAGGAATGACCATAGTCCACTCATTAGCATATCCACAACGTTCGTTTTGTCGGTTATAAGATTAATTAAAACGGGAATTAGCGCAGTGCAAAGACCTACTAGCAACGCAATGCCTGTAAACTTAAACCTATTACCCGACCTATCCATATTGCAAACAAGGAATATTGCGGAAATCATAGAAGTAATAATAGCGGCCGCCGTATCAACTACTTCTGTTTCGCCAAAAACTACAATGTAGGCAATAAAAAAAGCTTGTGACGTTAAAACGGTAGTAACTAGTCCGATTCGCTTATCTAGTAGCGTTGCTACCAATAATGATGCCAAAACCAAAGGCGCGATATAAACGCTAATAAAAATAGTAAAAATTAGCGAAAGCGCAAACGTTATAATTATAGAAACGGACAAAACGGGTATTAACTTTTTATCCCTTCGTAAATCTCTACGGACGTAAATTGAATAGAAATATAACGTTGAAAGTACGGTTGCAATAAGACCGCTCAAAATGAGAATTTGCATCCAAACTTTACCCGTAAAGAAATCTCCTATGCTATTAAAATCATCGATTTTTGATAGTCTTAGTATGATTCCCAACAAGAAGGAAACACCTATTACCGACAATATTCTATATGCAATATCACGATTGCGTCTTTCTTTTTGATTGTCTTTCGGCTCTTTGACCGAATTGGTTTTTTTCATATATACTCCTTGTAATAGCGCACTAAGTTATACGCGTTACATACTCATAGTATATACTACATACAATAGTTTTGTCTACGTTTTTTACAAAAAAGTGTGAGCCTAAATATTCTTCATCCAAAGAAAGATTTTCTTTGAATTCTTTTAAGCCGTCTTCGTACTCGGTTAAAAATCGTGTTTTATACTCGTTTTCGTCTGCATAATTAAGAACTTTTTCTCTTACCACCTTGGCATAAACTTTACCGATAGCGAGAGTATTTTTTCTTTCTCCACTTGCGTTCTCAAGATAGGGTAAAATTAAATCTTGTCCCGCCTTAACTTCATCGCCGACTTTTACGCCGGCAGTTCCGCCGTAAACAACTATTTTAGTAACGATTCCACTTTCTTTTGCTTTAATAGAAATTAAGTTTTGGGTGTCTATTTTTTCAACTTCGGGTAACTCTTCAAATATTTCTACGTTTAAAGTTCTACCCTTTTTCCAAGATGAAACATAAGCTACGCCACCTATTTTTTCAACAGCTTTTTCTATTCTTTCCGACGCATCCGCATGGTAAAAAACCGGAAGTTCTACTTGGCTCAAAATAGTTCTTTTTACTAACTCTGCGTCTATTCTTTTTGCGCCTATTACGTTCACGTCGGTTATGCAAAACGAATAGCCTATCACAAAGATTATAGACGCAAAAAAGCCCACTAAAAGCGCCCAATTTTTGCTCAATTTTTTGACGTTAATCGCCCATCCTTTTCTCTCTACTATTTCGTACTTTTTGCCATAATTTTTAAAAATTCGTTCCGTCTTTAAACTATCTTTTGATGATATTCTAAATCTAATTCCGTCTTCTTTTATTTTTATTGAATCCGTTTTAACGTTATGTTTGCATAACAAATTCAAAAGATATTCCGGCTTACCAAATGCAAAATATTCCAACTTTTCTTCCATCACTTTATCACCCTAACTCCCAACACGATACCGCTTATCAAAAGTTCATCTTCGTTTATCTCTTTTAAAAAAAGTTTTTCTCCCGCTATCTCTAACTTACCACGCTTTACTCTCGCTATTATTTCTTGCTCGGAATACGATACTATTCCCTTATGTCCTTCTATGAGAAGTTCCTTCCCGCCTATAAAAGTGATTTTATAAGTAAAACTTTCCTTGACGTAATTCATATAAAATTTTATGTACAACGAGCCTTTTTTATAACTAAAAAAGCGCTCTTACGAGCGCCTTCTATTTTATTAAATTTGTTGCGGGGGTTTCTTTTTTGTTTTGTTGTTTGCATATACCGCGTTATCAAAGTTTTGGTTTGACGGCGGAGCTTCCGTAAAGCGAACGTGAGCGCCTTCCCAGACGTACCTAATCTTTTTGAGTTCACCATTACGGTGTTTAGCAATATCAATAATCATATGGGAAACTGGAGCGCCCTTATCTTCTTCATTTTCACGAGATAGGAAGAGAACCATGTCTGCGTCTTGCTCAATTGCGCCGGATTCACGAAGGTCGGAAAGTTTAGGCTCTTTGTCATCACGTTGTTCAATAGAACGGGACATTTGTGAAAGAGCGATAACGGGGCAACCTAAATCCATAGCCATATTCTTTAGATTTCTACTCATTTCCGCAACGTCGTTTTGACGGCTTGCATCGCGTCCGCTCTTATCGTTATTCATAAGTTGCAAGTAGTCGATTATAACCAAGTCAATCTTCTTGTTTGCGGATTGGCTACGCAATCTTCTACATTGTGAAGATATGTATGCGGGAGATGCGCCTGAGTTATAATCAAGATATATTTGGCACTTTGATGCTTGTGAGTGAGCGTTCCAAAGTTCGTCGTATTGCTCGTCGTTAAATCTTGCTGAACTCAACGCATCCATCGTAACGTCGGTATTGATTGCAAGAAGTCTTTGAACAAGGTCTTCTCTTGACATTTCCAAACAGAATAAAGCAACGGTAGAACTTTCATTTTGGTTTCTTATCATATTTGCGACAAGATTCAAAGCAAAAGCCGTTTTACCTACGGAAGGACGGGCTGCAAGAATTATAAGTGAACCTGCTTGTAGTCCATTGGTAACCTTATCAAAGATATCGTAATAAGTCTTGAGTCCCTTAACGGCATTGATATCCTTACGCATAGTAAGAAGTCTTTCTATGTATCTTTGACCGGGTTTTGCAATATGCTCTAGTCCACTATTGACACCAAGTCCCTTAGTTCCTAAATCGTAAATGAGAGTTTCTGCGTTGCGCAAAGACTTTTCTGCATCATCCGACTTATATGCGTCTTCTGCTATTGCGTTACCTATTCTAATTAGCGAACGCATAACCATATCGCGATGCAAAATATTAAAGAAGTCGCGATAGTTTACTGCGCTAGGCGTAATTTGGCTTAGGTCAGTCAAATACTTAAGAATATCTACGTCTGCTTGATTTTCCTTAACTATTACGTCATATACGGTAATCGCATCTATAGATACGTTTTGAGCATACAGTTTTTGCATTGCTCTAAAAATCTTTCTATGCGTTGCGTTAAAGAAGAAATTCTCTTCCATTTCCGGTATAACGGTTGCTGCAACGTCACCATCAATTAGCATACAACACAATAAATATTGTTCTGCTTCATTGTTGGAAGGATAACGCTTTACCGCAAGTTTGTTTTCATTTGTATCTGCCATTATTTACTCCTTTTAGTACTTGCTATTAGTATGGCTACGCCCGCTATCAAAAGACTGCATACTACGGGTATCAAGTACCAAGTATATACGTTAGGGTTTTGTTGCACTAGGGTTATAACTCTCCCCCTATTGCCGTCGTTCATTCTAAATTCGTGCACGATGCTAAAAGCAAACCTTTCCGCATCGTTGAGTTTATATATTTGATCGGCATCGGAAGATATAGTGCTTGTTTTATAAGGCGAGCCGTAATTAAAGACAAGAGATACGTCGCCTTCACTTACGCCGTCTATAGCATTTAGTATTTCTTCCGCATTATTTAATACGCTACCTTCTTCTTGCTTAAATACCGTAGCGCGCTCGGAAATAGTCTTACTAAAAAACCATCCGCGATACGTGGGAGCATCGCTTATAACACTATCATAACCGGTTTGTCCGTTCGCAAGAGCAAGGCTTTCGTAGTCCTTATAGTACGCAATGATTGCCGAAACGAAATAATCTTCGCTCTTTTTGATTTTATAGCCACGACTTTCCCAATCTTGCTTAATTGCGCTTATGGCGTCCTTAGATTGTTGAGTGATAGCCATACTTTCCGTAACGGTAGTTTTCTTTGTAAGCTTTTCTACGTTAACACTTGCTTGAACGCTGTACTCGTATTCTCCCGATGAATATGCGAGAGAATTATAGACGATTTCCGCCTTACACTCGTAAGTTTTAACTTCCGTAGGCTTCGTTGTTTCTACCGGACACTCTTCAAAAGTCGTTACGCCGATTATTGCATACGCAATACATATAACAAGCGCTATGACAATTAAGGTTATCCCTATTCTCTTACTCATAGAGTTACAAGTTCATCAAGCGTCTTTTTGAATTCGCTCATTGCAAACTCAAACGGGGCGCTACTCTTTAAGTCAACGTCCGCGATTTCTATGGTAGGTAGCGGATATAGGCTACCACCGGTGGATAGGAACTTGAGATACTTATCTACGTATCCTTCTTCCGTTAGCAATTTATTGACGATATTAACAGCCGTGGTTAGTCCGGTTGCATATTTATAAACGTAGAAAGCGTTATAGAAGTGGGGAATTCTTGCCCATTCAATTTCTATGTCTTTGTCGTGAATTACTCCATTGCCATAATATGCTTTGTTGAGCTCATAATACTTTGCGCTC
The DNA here is from genome assembly GCA_045634605.1 of Candidatus Stercoripulliclostridium sp. Taxonomy (GTDB): domain Bacteria; phylum Bacillota; class Clostridia; order Christensenellales; family DTU072; genus Stercoripulliclostridium_A. The sequence continues at coordinate 8,013 of JAZRAN010000156.1, forward strand.
ATATTTTCTGCGGTCAAAGGACGACCTTGTTCATACTCGTCGTGAGCAAATTTTTCGAACTCTGCGAACATCGTTTGTCTAAATAGCGTAGTGCGGAACATATCTAAATAGTATGAAAGTAAGTATTTCCTTTCATCACCCGTTGCGGTCTTTAATAGATACTTAAGTAGTAAAACTTCGTTTACGGTCGATGCGATTTCCGCTACAAAAATACGATAATCAGCCTTTTCGTAGCATTGCGCGTTATTTGAGTGATAGGTATGCATTGCGTGCCCCATCTCGTGCGCAATTACAAACACGTCGTGCAAGGTCTTTTGATGATTCAAAAGAACGTAAGGAGGCGCATCGTAAACTCCCCATGAATATGCGCCACTGCGCTTGTTTTTGGTTTCTTCTACGTCTATCCATCTTTCATTATAGGCGCGTTCCATTATTTTTCTATAATTTTCACCTAGGGGCTTTAGAGCTTCAAGAACCAACGCATAGGCATCTTCGTATTCGTATTCTTTCTCAATATCCTTTACGATAGAAACGTACATATCGTACATATGGAGTTCCTTTAATCCCAACGCTTTCTTACGATATTTGACGTATTTATGCATTGCCGGCGTATTCTTTTTTACTGCCTTGATAAGATTGTTGTAAACTTTATTATCGATATCATCTGCATATAACGCGCGTTGCAATGCGCTCTTATATCCACGCAAAGCGGAAAGCGTACAGTCTTTCTTAACGGATGCGGCATAAGTTGTCGCTATCGTGTTAAGCATACTGCGATATGATGCGTAATAATTATCAAAAGCTTCTTTTCTTACGTCTTGATTAGGATGTTGCAAAAGTACGGAATACATTCCGTGAGAAAGTTCTAGCTCTTCTTCGCCCGCTTTGACGTTTTTGAATTTTAAGTCAGCGTTGTCAAGCATCATAAAGATGTTTTGGAAATCACCGGTAAAGGAAGAAATTTCCGACATGATTTTTTCTTCCTTCATGGAAAGAATATGTTTCTTTTGACGAATTAGGGCATTTAAAAAACAAGAAAAATCTGCGTAAACTTCGCTTTCCGCCATTTCTTTAAGAGTAGATAAAGGAAGTTTGCAAAGTTCCGGGTCTATAAACGAAACTTGAGATGCGCATTTAGTCAAAAGCATGCTTGCTCTTTCTGCGAGAGCTTGAGATGCTTGATTAGAAGTGTCTTCGTCTTTTTGAAGATGAGCAAAGCTATAAATTTTTTCTATCTTTCTTGACAATATGGTATTTGCCCTAAGGCATTCGATGGCATTGTCTTTGTTTAATTTTCCTTTGTATTTGGTAACGCAAGTAATATACTCTTCCGTTTCTTGGAAAGCCTTTTCCAATTCTTCTTCACTTTTAAAAAGAATTGTCAAATCCCACTTCTTACTGTCTGCTACTTCGTTTCTTAATAAAGCCATTAGTAATCTCCTAGGTCATTTTTTACATTGTATACTTTACTATAACTTATTAAAATAGTCAAGTCTATATTACGCGCGCGGATTTAAAATTTTTTTTGCGTGCGCAAATCAAGCGAATTTATAAATAATATTTGTAAAGTAAATTTTTATAAATTAAAATAAAAACGCCACTGCGCTTCGGCATTTTTATACAAATTAAGGTATCCTTAATCATAATTTTGGATACCTATTCAACCATTAAACTGCAAAAGCAACTTATTTAAATCTTCTTCCGAAAGAACCCTTTCCTGCATAGTAGAAACGCCCATTTCTCTTAGCCTTTTCTTCTCTGAGACATAGGTCTCTTCCACTTCATTTACGTCAACTTTTTCTCCGTCTATGATTTTCTTTAGGTCCGTAGAAATCTTCTTAAAGTACTCGTTGCACTCCAAAATTTCTTCGCCAAGCCTATCTGCATCGTTAAGTTTTTCCAGTCTGCGTTGCCATTTTTCTCTATATGCAGAAAGCCTTTCTTTTTCTAAAATAAATCTTATTTTTGCTTCTTGTTCGTATTCTTCCGCTCTCTCTTTTGCAAAAGTAAGCACTTCTCTTATCTCTTTTTCTCGTGATTCATACTCGGCAATTCTTTTCTCCAAAAGCGATATTTCTGCTTTAAGCGCGCATATCCTTTCAGCCTGTGACGGCTCCAACAACTTTTTACTATCAAGCGCCTTATTTTTCTTAACTCTAAACCATTTCATACCTAGATTATAGTCCTAAAATAACTTGCGTTAATGACTACTTTCGTCGAATTTTGACAAAAGGAAAAGGCGCGCCTTCGCACGCCTTTCTCTATATTGAATTTATTATTTGTGATTTTTAATCATCAATTCCTTGCGCAAATCATACAGCTTATCGGAAAGGTCAACTTTGTATGAATGGGGATTTACTAAACGCTTATGCTCTTCGTAAAATTCTCCCTTTGATTTCTTTGCGAATTCAATGGTTTCCTTCAAAGAAGGAACTTCATATACTTGCTTGCCCCTTTCAAATACGCAAACGTGCAATTCTCTTACACCATAATCTTCAAAAGTCGTCTTCTTCCAAGTTTCTATGGGATGGAAAATCGTCAATGGTTTCGTAGTATCAATGCTTTCGCCTTTGAGCGCAATCAAGTCAGCGGCAGCCATACCCTTTTCGTCATAAATACGGAATATCGTTTTAAATCCGGGGTTAGTTATCTTTTCCGGGGTATCGCTAAACTTCATACGCGGTTCCCAAACACCTTCGCCGTTTTGTATTTCTGCTAGTTTATACACCCCGCCAAGAGCAGGTCTAGGAGCGGAAGTAATAAGCTTAGTGCCTATTCCCCAAACGTCTATCTTTGCTCCTTGTGAATTAAGCGTTGCTATAATATGCTCATCTATATCGCCCGACGCAAATATTTTAGCTTCGGTGTGTCCCGCTTTGTCTAGCATTTCTCTTGCTCTTTTACTTAAATAAGCAAGGTCTCCGCTATCTAACCTAATACCTAGCGGTTTATGTCCATTAGCTTTTAATTCGTCAAATACTTTGATTGCGTTAGGTACTCCACTCTTTAACGTATCATACGTATCGACCAACAAAAGACACGCATCGGGATTTAATTTTGCATACGCCCTAAACGCTTCTAGTTCGCTACTAAAACTCATTACCCAACTATGAGCATGCGTACCGCTTATTTTGATATCGAACATTTTTCCTGCAAGTACGTTGGAAGTAGAAGAACATCCGCCTATCATTGCAGCTCTTGCGCCATACAAGCCTGCGTCCGGTCCTTGCGCGCGTCTTAAACCAAACTCAGAAATTGCTCCTGTAGTTTCGTTTGCCATCTTCATAGCCTTTGTTGCTATCAAGGTTTGGTGATTAATTATGTTAAGCAAAGCCGTTTCTATAAGTTGCGCTTGAAAAAGCGGAGCTTTGATTGTTACAATTGGCTCATAGGGATATATCATTTCCCCTTCTTGAAGCGCGTACATATCCCCTGTAAAGCGGAAGGTTTTAATTCTCTCAAAGAACTTCTCTCCAAATAAATTGAGAGAGCGTAGATACGCTATATCGCTTTCGTCAAAATGCAAGTTGTTGATATAATCAATCGCTTGCTCTAGACCCGCTACGATAGCAAAATCAAGTCCTGGAGCCGGTCTAAAAAACAAATCAAAGACGGCTTCCCTATCCGCCATACCGGTTTCGGCATAGCCGTTCATCATGGTTAGTTGATATAAATCGGTTAGTAAAGTAAGATTTCTCATGTTTTTACTCCTATTTATTTTCACTTCCTTGCTTTTTTGCTTTGGAGTATACTTCTACTTTAGGTAAGAGTTCCTTAGGTATACCACCCTTGCCATACCATATTTTTTCGCCTTTCTTGACGAGTCTTACAATTAAGAATGCAAGTATTCCAGCGCTAACAAGAGCTAAAACACCACATATAATTTGATTATAATTTATAACTTCATATAAATCGCCGTCGTCACGGAAGAATTCTAGCACGAATCTAATTAGCGAATATGAGAAAGTATATAGGCATATACCCGCGCCTTTGACTTTTAGATGACGAAGAAGAATTATTATAGCTATGCAGAATGCGATATCGAGCACCATTTCATAGAAGAAAGTCGCTTGATACCATCCACCCATGCGAGCAATATAAACAGCCATAGGGAACCATTGCAAAGATGGATTAGTTATGGGCGCGCCGTAAATTTCTTGGTTCATAAAATTGCCCCATCTTCCTAAGCCTTGGGAAAGAAGTATTACGGGCATAACGACGTCGGCAACGTGAATAAAGTCCACTTTTCTCCACTTTGCCCACGCAATAGCGCCTAACACGCCAAAGGGTACGCCGGTCATAATCGTTAAACCGCCATCCCATACCGCAATCATTTTTACAAAGTCATCCCAGCCAAAGTCTGCGGGAAAATACTCGGGACGAACCATAACGTATCCTAGTCTTGCTCCTATTATTGCTAACGGTATTACACAAATGAATACTTCTACTAGGTCGTCAAAGGAAAGTCCTATCTTCTTTGCGCGAATAGTTGCAACGACAAGGCCCGTCAACATTGCAAGCGTAATAAAAATGCCATACCATGCAATATCTCTACCAAAAATGGTAAACGCTACGGGGTCAACTTTGCCGGTCCAATGTATTGATTGAGCAAGTAACATTAGTCGTTTTCTCCTAAATCCAGTCTTGTTCCGCCTTCGTTTCTAATTTTCAAACGATATACGTTAGCGTCACCGAAAACGTGAGCCATATAATTGTGGAAGTTGTCCGCGCATTCGTTTTCTACAAAAGCAAGAATCGTGCCGGCAAAACCGCCGCCGTGTACTCTATAAGCAAGTACTCCTTCCAGTTCTCCGCAAAGAGCAAGCGCTAGCGGGATAGTTTCACTCGGGTCACCTTCCGCATAGCAGTTTTGGAGTTTCTTATATGAAGATTCACCGGATGAAGAAATGAGTTCGTATGCAAATTCTTCATCTCCGCTTCTTATTGCTTCGCGGAGCGCTTCTACGCGTTCATTTTCTTCAAAATAGTGCATTGCGCGTAATATTGCTCTACCGCTGAACTTGTTTTTTAGTTCGGGGATAGACATATAGAATTCTTCTTCGCTAACAAATCTTAGCTTTTCTTTACCGAACTCTTTAGCTATTCCTTCCATTTCTTCACGTATTGATGCGTATTGGGGTGTTAGATTACAATGGTCACCACCGCAATTAACTACGAATACGGTTGAATCGTCAAAATCCCAATCAAGTTTTTCTACTTCCGGTTTAGAAGGGTCTTTGAAGTCAATATAAGAAACACCGCCTAGAGCGATAGCCGATTGGTCCATTAGTCCGCTGGGCTTTCCAAAATATACGTTTTCTGCGTATTGAGAAATAATCGCTTTTTCTACCGCGCTAATGCTGTCGCCATTATAAAGGTTATCTAGGATAGCGGAAACCAAAACTTCAAAACTTGCAGAGCTACTCATACCTGCGCCCTTGAATACGTCGGAAACAGTGGTTGCATAAAAACCACCTATATTGTAACCACGGTCCTTAAAAGCTTTACATACGCCACGAACGAGAGCAAACGAACCACCCTTTTCTTCTTCGTGAATAGAAAGGTCGCTAATGTCTACTTCTACTACGGGATATCCAAGACTCTTTACGATTATCTTATTTTCTTGTAGGGGAGTAACGCAAGCAAGTAGGTCAACCGATACCGCTGCGCAAAGGACTTTACCATTATTGTGGTCGGTGTGATTTCCGCAAACTTCTATTCTTCCAGACGCCGAATAGAATAGAATTTCGCCATCCACGTTTTCTCTGTGCGCGTTAGCAAGAGTTTCATAACGTTCTGCGGCTTGTTCGACGTTACCGCCGTATAAAGCGTTGGCGGTAGCAATAAATTTATTGTTTTCAAGTAAACTTTTTTTATCGTATAATATTGCCAAAATCGTGTTCTCCGTGTATAATATAGGATGTTGTTATTATAACACATATATTTTAATAAGTAAACGATAATTTTAAAGGATTTAAGTATGTCAAACAAAACTAATATTGCTAAACACGTTGCTAACCTTGTTTCCTACGCCGAAGACAAACTCGGACTAAATTATTACGATGCTATATACGCTCATAATAGACTACTCGCAGAATTAAAGTTGACCGAGCCCGCCGTTGCAGACGAAATTCTTCCCGACTTCCAAACAGGCATCATCGATAAAATCGTGGATTACGCTGTAGAAAACGGTCTCGCAGACCCAAAAGCAAAACTTCTTTATGAAACCAAAATTATGGGTCTCGTAACCCCTGCTCCCAGCGTAGTTATGGCTCGCTTTGACGCTATCGTTAGAAACGAAGGCATAGAAGCCGCAACCGATTATCTAAACGAGCTTTCCGTAAACAGCAATTACATTAGAATGCCCGATATCAAAAAGAACATCAAATGGACGGCAAACTGTCCGGGCGGTGATTTGACCATAACGATAAACCTTTCTAAGCCGGAAAAATCAAACGAACAAGTCGCATTAGAAAGAAGCCTTCCCCAAACCAACTACCCCAAATGCATGCTTTGCGTAGAAAACCTTGGATTCGAAGGTTCCTATCGTCATCCTGCTCGTCAAACCATCCGCATTATACCTATGTTCCTAAACGATGAACCTTGGTTTATGCAATACTCTCCCTACGTTTACTTCGATAACCATTGCATAGCAATTAGCGAAAAGCATCAACCTATGTCTATCACTCCTAACACCTTTACAAGACTACTAGACTTCGTTGAGCTATTCCCCCATTACTTCCTTGGCTCTAACGCAGTCCTACCCATCGTAGGCGGTTCTATTCTTGCGCACGAACACTATCAAGGCGGTAAAAAAGTTCTTCCCATGTTTACCCGTCCCGTTAGAAAAGCTTTCGCTAGCCAAAAATATTCCGACGTAAATATCGGCATACTAGATTGGTACAACAGCGTTATTAAGCTTAGTGGTCTAAACAGAAAGAACATAGAAGCAGTTGCAAGAGAAATCCTTTCCGCATGGCGTGTATATACCGATGAAAGCGTTGGCGTATTACATCAAACCGATGCTCCACACAACACTATCACTCCTATTGCAACCATAGAAGATAACGAATACTGCTTATACCTTATACTCCGTAACAATCGCACCGATGAAAGCCATCCTTACGGAATATACCATCCTACCGAAGATATGCACAATATCAAAAAGGAAGGCATTGGCCTAATAGAAGCAATGGGAACCTTTATTCTTCCCGGCAGACTTGCAAGTGAAATTACCAGCATAGTAGAAATACTAAGCGGAAAGACAACCTTGAACTTTGCAGAACTTAGCGACGAAAAGAATCCCCTTTCCAAGCACCTTGCAATGATAGCTCAACTCGTAAATGATAACGGCACTGCGTTAAGTCCGGAAGATGCGGAAAACGCCGTCGTAAATTACGTTAACGAAACTTGCGTAAAAATACTAGAATGCACCGCAGTATTCAAAAATACTGAAATCGGTCAAAACGCCTTTGAAAAATTCCTAAACAGCTTGGAGATTAACGCATAATGGCCCATACTTCTCTCTACCGCAAATACCGTCCTTCTACTTGGGATAAGGTTATAGGTCAAAATCACATAGTTACTACGCTCATAAATCAAATTAAAGCGGGTAACGTAGGACATGCCTATTTGTTCACGGGAACGCGTGGAACGGGAAAGACTTCCAGCGCAAAAATTTTCGCGCGCGCCGTCAACTGCCTTTCTCCCATAAACGGCTCTCCTTGTGGTAAATGTGAAGTTTGCAAAAGCCTTGTAGGTAGCAGTAACGTTGATATTATAGAAATGGACGCAGCGTCCAACAACGGCGTTGATGAAATCCGCGACCTTATAGAAAGCGTACACTTCCAACCTTCCGTTGGTAAATATAGAGTCTTTATTATAGACGAAGTGCATATGCTTTCCATTACCGCTTTTAACGCTCTACTAAAAACCTTAGAAGAACCGCCGGCGCACGTCGTCTTTATACTTGCTACTACGGAAGTACACAAACTTCCCCAAACCATTCTTTCCCGTTGTATGCGCTTTGACTTTAGATTGGTTTCCCAAAGCGAACTTGTGGAGTTATTAAAACGCATTTTTGACGAAGAAAACTACCCCTATGAAGAAAGCGCCTTGGAACAACTTGCAATACATGGTCAAGGCAGTGTTCGCGACACCCTTTCTCTTGCGGACATGTGCGTCAGTTATAGTCCCGAAGGCCTAAAATACGCAGACGTTTTGGAAGTTCTTGGCGCAAGCGGATTTGACACTCTTTATACTCTAGCAAACGCAATACTAACCGGAAATACCGCGGAAGTCATTACCAAAACCGAAGAAGTTTACGCAAAAGGCAAAGGACTTAACACCCTTAACAAAGAACTTGCCGAGTTTTTCCGCAACCTAATCAGCATCAAGAACGTACCGCAATACAAATGCGGTTATACCCAAGAAGAATATAATCTGGTAAAAGTTTTGGGCGAAGCTCATGAAAATTATCAAATAGCAAGAGTTATGGACATTCTTTCCACGAGTGAGCAAAATCTTCGCTATACAACTCAACCGCGCATAGTCTTCGAAGCATTACTCGTTAAGGCAAGCGAACTTAGAACGGAGCTTTCTTTGGATGCTCTTACGGCAAGGGTAAACGAACTTGAAAAAATTATCCGTCGTGGCGCGCTAACGGGTACCGCTATTATGCCTAGCGTTCAACCGGCTCAACCTAGCGTTTCTAAAGCTAAAATAGAAGCAACCCTATCAAAGTACGCATCAAAGGACACGTCAGCGGTTGTTTTTGAAGAAAAACCCAAGGTAAGACAAGTTGATGAAAGAGCAAAAATGGTTGTAGGTCTACTCATAACAGCGCTTAGAGAAAAGGATTACACTATGCTCTATCGCGCGCTTTCTCGACAAAACGACTACACTCTTGACGGAAAAACCCTTACTTTCTATATTGATGACAACGCAACCTACTCTCTCTTTGATGGAACCGATAATCAAACGATTTGCGAAAATGCGCTAAAAGAGGTTACGGAAGATAGCGAATACCAATTCAAAGTAATGAATGCAAAAAATATTGGTAAAAAGGTTACGGAAGACCAAAGAGTCAAACTCGCGGATATGTTTGGTTCTAAATTTGAAACTAAAAAATAATTAACCTAAGCGATTATTTCGCATATAGTAATCTGGAGGTAATATATGGCAAAATTTAACGGATACGGCGGTGGATTTGGCGGTGGCAACAATATGCAACAGCTTATGCGCCAAGCTCAACAAATGCAAAAACAACTACAAGAAGCTCAACAAGAACTCGCTGAAAGCGAAGTTGTAGCAACTAGCGCAGGCGGTATGGTAGAAGTTGTTATGGGTTGCGATAGAACGCTATCTTCCATAAAAATCAAGCCCGAAGCAGTAGACCCTGACGACGTTGAAATGCTTGAAGATATGATTATGGCTGCTTTTAATGAAGCAATGAAGCTCGTTGAAGAAGAACAACAAAGAGTTATGGGCCCCCTAACCGGTGGCGCAGGCGCTCTTGGAGGACTATTCTAAGATGCATCCCGAAGCCCTATCTAAACTTATAGCGCAATTTAGAAAACTTCCTGCCGTTGGTCTAAAAACGGCTACTCGTTACGCATTTCATCTTATAGATATGAAAGACGAAGACGTATCCGACTTTATAGATGCGATACAAGAAGCAAAGGAAAGCATACATTTTTGCGCAGAGTGTGGCAACTATACGGACAAAGAAGTTTGCGAACGTTGCCTAACAGCGGACAAAACGGTTATTTGCGTTGTAGAAGAGCCTCGCGATATACAAGCGTTTGAAAAAATGGGAACGTATAACGGACTATACCACGTCCTTCACGGCGCTCTCGATTTCCAAAAGGGCATAGGCGCAGAACAAATACGCATTAAAGAGCTACTTACTCGTCTTGATGGCGTCAAGGAAGTAATACTCGCAACTAACCCCGACGTTAGCGGAGAAATGACGGCAACCTATCTTGCTCAACTATTAAAGCCTTTGGGCATAAAAGTCACTAGACTTGCCAGTGGTATTCCCATGGGTAGCGAAATTGAATACGCAGATGAAATGACGCTTTCCAGAGCGCTTGCCGACCGCAAAGAAATCTAACGTTACGGTAACTACTTAAAACTAAATCTCCCTTAAGGGAGATTTTTTAATTGTTATATCTTTTTATCTATTGCCTTCATAACATTTTTAATCTTTTCATCAGTCATACCTTTAAAGCTATACCACAAAAGATGGTCAAATGCTTCAAACGTAACATAGATGTTGGACTCTTCGCGTATTCGGACCAATATATCGTTTATTAAATTTCGATATTTTTCATATCCACCGTTTTGCTCTTTCCAATGACTAATTATACTTATGTTTTCCCCTTTCCTGTTTGTCCTATATGTTTCTTCCCAACCAGAAACTTTATATTTCCAGGCATAATATGGCAAAATTGATTGTACTATATTGTCGTAAATGCAATAATTCTCTTTTCGTTCATCTTCAAAAATATAACGACACACGTAAGCGCAAAACTTGCTTGCAAACGAAAAATTGTTTTTCCCCTTAACAATTTTAGCAATTTCTTCAACTATGCTTGCATCCCCTATCGATACTCTTTCTTTGAAATTGTAAATCCCTAAAATTCCAACTGCCGTTAAAAATCGTCCATTTCCACCACCATTGTAGCCTTCTGAAGCAAGATGTGTTGAATTTAGTCTGTCAATGGACTCAATCACCAAATACAATGAATCTTGCTTTTTATATTCTTCTTCGCTGCCATAATAGTCAACATTTTTAAAATTAAAAAATTCTTCTTTCAATTTACTCAATCGCGTCGAATAAACATTTTCGTCTTTAATGTTTTCCGCAACACTATAATTAGAATCATTGTGCAAGAAAGTATTAATAAGTTTAAAATTATTCTGAGTAAATTTAGGTGCATTACCAATCTCATCAACTTCAAACACAT
>JAZRAN010000157.1:0-4899 GCA_045634605.1 Candidatus Stercoripulliclostridium sp.
TTGGTGATTAGACCGCCGTAGGGAGCAAGCATATATCTGCCGAGTTCGGTGAAGATTTTTAGGTCGCTTATGCCGTTTGCGGTAATTATTTCATCATACGCTTTCTTTACGCCTGCGGATATAACGTTGATGTCGGTTTTCTTTTGTTCGGGGCGATAGGGTACGCCGATACCACCGCTCAAGTTTACGAAAACGAACTTTGCGCCCGTTTCTTCGGTAACGTCTTTGACGAGAGTAAATAGGGTTTTGGCAAGAACGGGATAGTATTCGTTTTCTATGTTGTTGCTTGCAAGGAATGCGTGTACGCCGAATTCCTTTACGCCCTTTGCCATAAGGATTTTTACCGCCTTGAAGAATTGGTCACGGGTAAGACCGTACTTAGCGTCCGCAGGAGTGCCCATTATCATATTATTGATGGTGAACTCGCCACCGGGATTGTAGCGAAGGCAAATCTTTTCGGGAAGACCTGCGCATTCTTCCAAGAAGTCGATGTGAGTGATATCGTCTAGGTTGATGATAGCGCCGAGTTTTCTTGCGTATATATATTCTTCCGCGGGAGTTTCGTTGGAAGAGAACATAATTTCATCACCGCTAAAACCGAGTTTTTCCGCCATCATAAGTTCGGTATAGGACGAGCAGTCTACGCCCGAGCCTTGCTCTTTTAGTAGCTTGATAAGAGCGGGGTTAGGGGTTGCTTTAACTGCAAAATATTCTTTGAATCCCTTGTTCCAACTGAACGCATCAAAAAGACCTTTTGCGTTATCTACGATGCCTTTTTTATCGTACAAGTGATAGGGAGTGGGGTAAATCTTTGATATTTCTTCTACTTTTTCTTTGGTTACGAAAGGAACTTTCATTTTATACTCCATAAAGTAAATTTTGTTTTTACTATTATAATATATGGGAAAAAGGCAAGTCAATAGATTATTTGAGTTATGGCCGAGATTTTTATTTACAATTACTTTTTGTGTGTTATAATAAAAACACAACGTATTAGGAGAAAAGTTATGGCTAACAATGATATAGTACTTAAAAAAGCCACTAAACTTGGCGGTAAAACTTGGGTTTGTATCCTTATTTTCGGCTTAGCAGGTCAACTCGCTTGGATGGTGGAAAATATGTATTTTTCCGCTTTTATTCAAGCCAATATTACCAAAGAAGCTTGGGCAACGAGCCTTGCGGTTGCATCCAGCGCGGTGGTTGCCGCGGTATCTACGATATTCGGCGGAGCCCTTTCCGATAGGCTTGGTAAAAGAAAAATTTTCGTTTCCTTCGGCTACATAATTTGGGGTTTGGTAACGGCGTCTTTCGCCTTCTTCGGCAACTCCCAAATCAATCCCGAGAAGGTGGTAGGTACGGTTATAGTGTTTGCCGTTATGGACTGCATTATGACGGTATTCGGCTCTGTTTCCAACGACGCGGCGTTCTCCGCTTGGGTTACGGACGTAACCGATATTACCAACCGCGGACTAGTCGACGTAATCATTTCTATGATGCCGATAGCGTCGCTTATGATAATTTTCGTAGGCTTCGATGGTATGACGAAAAACGGACAATGGACACTGTTCTTCATTATTTTGGGAGCCTTAACTGCGGTTATTGGTATTCTTGGGTTGTTCTTATTTAAGGATAGTCCCAACCTTAAACCACACACGGACGGCAAGTATTTGCAAGAAGTTTTCTTTGGCTTTATCCCAAAGAATATACGTGAGCATAAGATGATTTACGTTTGCCTTATTGCAATGATGTTTTCTTCTCTTTCCTTACAAATGTGGCAACCTTATATGATTAGTTTGTTCCAATTTACTTTGGGAATAGAAAACTACGTAATCCCCATTGCAATAATAGTAGTGCTTTCCGCAGTTCTTTCCGTACTCGGTGGAAAAATGATGGATAAGTTTGGTAAGACGCACTTCTATTTCCCCGTCGCATCCATAGGCGTTGTTGGCGGACTAATGTGCTACTTCATAAAGTTCCTTCGCCCTGACGATATAATAGGTAAAATGATTATGCTCATAATAGGCGGTACGCTCATTATGGGTGGCTCTATGATGTGCTCCGGCTTGTTCTTTGCTACTTCCCGTGACCGCACGCCGAGTGATAAGGCAGGTTGCTTCCAAGGTATAAGGATGGTTATAGTAATAATGATGCCTATGGTGCTTGCATCCATAATTTGCCCCTTCGTCATAGAAGGATTTGGTATGGAACCTAGCGCGGAACTCATTGCTAGTGGCGCATACAAAGCAGGGGACAAGGTTTACCCTTACGAGCTATTTATATTTAGCGCAGTGATAGCGGCTCTCGTCTTTGTTCCTGCGTTCATTTGCAGAAGGAGCGAAGGCAAGTTCCGTAACGAAAAGTTAAAGGAAATGGAACTCGAAAACGCATAAGCCAACGAAGGTAATTGCTCCCCGCCTAAAAGGTGGGGAGTTTTTTTGTCGTTAAAGTAATAAATAATGGTTCTTTGCCCTTTACATTTTTGGAAATATGGTATATAATCTGTTTAGATACCAAAACGATTAAGGGAGAATGCTATGGCTCAATATCACAGCGGAGATATGTTAAGGGGACACACCGAGACGATTATTCTTCGCATCCTTATGGACGGCGATTCCTACGGCTATGAGATTACAAAGAAAATTACCGACGGCGGAGAAGGGTACGTGGAAGTAAAAGACGCTACCATATATACCGCTTTTAGAAGGATGGAAGAAGACGGTCTTCTTGCAACGTACTGGGGTGACGGAGTAGGGGGCGCAAGACGTCGCTACTATAAAATTACCGAAAAAGGTAAACTCTTCTATGAGAAAAAACTAAACGAGTGGGAAGCCGTCAACCGCATACTGAATAGACTTATTAGGGGGGAAGAAAATGCTTAATAGATTTACTGCTTATCTTGATAAAACCTTTAGGTATTTGCCCTATACGGAAGAAGCAAACGCACTTAGGGAAGAGATGCTCTCCGGCCTTATGGAAAGAGCAGAAGACCTTAAGAGAGAAGGTAAGTCGGAAGACGAAATTTACGCTATTTGCATAGAAAGTCTTGGCGATTATACGGAAGCAATAAAGGCATTAAAAAGGAAACCTTTTGCAATATTTAGGGATACCAAATTCCACAAAGCGTTACTTGGCTCGGTTTGTTTTATTCTCGCTTGCGTAGTGGTGTATTTGGTGCTTGGCGTTACCTTTGATTACTGGGGAAAGGGGGCTGTAACCATCTTTCCTGCAATGGCGGGTGTGCTTTACTTTTCCGCTATGGGAAGTCTACTTTTACGCAACGTAAAATTCAATAGACACGCAACGAGCGGAATAATACTAGGTAGTCTTTTTACCATATTTATTACGGCGGTTTTCTTCCTTATTTGGGCGCTTGGCGTTGCTCCTAAATACGCGTGGGTGGTATTTACCTATATACCCTTGCTCCTGGGCGTTGCGCACGTTATCACAAAGGGTTACTTGAAGAAAAAGAAGATAGGTTTTCCGACCTACGCATACCTAATTTTTACGCTAACTACCGCCCTTTATCTTACCATAAGTATGGCGCTTGGTCTATGGCATCCCTTGTGGATACTCTTTATAGTTGCGCTACTCATAATAGTAATTTGGGGCGTAATTAAACTAAACGCAAAACAAAGCAAAAAGAACGAGTGGGGAAGAAAATAATGAAATTCTTAAAGGCAATTTTAATTTTTATAATAGTGTTAGTAGTCCTTGCAGGCGGATTGGTCGCAATAGACTACTTTACCGGCTTTGATATCGGCATATTCGACACCGCCGACCTAGAAGAAAACACCTACGAAGTAACCGAGTCTTATAGTAAACTCGTTGTGGAAACTATGGTTGTTGATATAGAAATGGCGCCGAGTGATACGGAAATCACCAAAATCTACACCAAAAATCGAGAAGGCTTGGGTATTGAGTACGTAGTAGAAAACGATACCTTGCGTATCACGCAAAAGGACAATCGCAAATGGTACCAAAAAACCGGCATTTTTGCAAAGCATAATACTCTTAAAGTCTATCTTTCCAACGATTTTAGCGGTGATATAAGCATAAAAAACGATACGGGCGATATTGCTATAAGCGGTATTACGGCGAATAACTTTAGTATAGAAGGGGATAGTGGCGATATTGCCATTGCGGACGTAACGAGCCAAAACTTTGAACTTGAAAACGATACCGGTGACGTTGCGATAAGTGGCGTAAAGGGTGGAAAATTTGATATAAGCACCGAAACCGGCAACCTAAAAGTAGATGGCGCAAGCGTTAATACCCTAATCCTTGAAGATGAAACCGGCGATATTACCCTAGAAAACGCAAAGGAAATGGAAACTTTGACGATAGAAAACGATACCGGCGACGTCATTATGAAAAACGTATATGCCCTAAGCGTTAACGTAAAAACCGACACGGGCAACGTAGAATTCAGCGACCTTGACGGCAAAGATATTAGACTTGAAGCCGACACCGGTGATATTATCGGCAACATCCTTTCTCCCAAAATCTACGAAGCGCACACTTCTACCGGGGACGTAGAAGTACCACGCTCGGAACCTGTGGAGAGTAGGTGTTATGTTAGGACGCATACTGGCGACATCCGCATTAGTTAAAACGCGTTATTTTGGCGCTATCCATAGAAAAACAAAAGAACTCACTCGGTCATTTACGCTAAGTAAACTCCCGTCGTGAGTTTTTTATTTTCCGTCGGCTAGCATCCAAACTAACGCGTTTTATTAAATTCAGAATGCAGAATTCAGAATTCAGAATTGGCTTCGCTCCGTTACACTACGCTCACAAGGATTTTTTATCTTGACACGCGCGTGAATATATAATAAAATATAATGTGTATGTGTATGCGTAGGTGTGCGTATGTGTGCGCATTATTAGAAAAGGAAATAT
>JAZRAN010000158.1:0-9269 GCA_045634605.1 Candidatus Stercoripulliclostridium sp.
CACCGTTATACCCGGCTATCGTGAAGATATCGTAGGCGTAAACGATATAGCGGAAGAAGTAATTCGTATGTACGGCTATGATGCGATAGAAACTTCTCTTATGCCCGGCGCAGAAATGACGGCAGGCGGTAAGACCAAGAAACAAGAATGCGCAGACAAGATTAAGAATTTCCTAGTAGGAAAGGGCGCTTATGAAATTTGCACTTATTCCTTCGTAAGTCCTAAGGCTTGGGATATGCTCCACTTGGAAGAAGATTCTATTCTCCGTCGCAACGTAAAACTTCTTAGCCCCCTTGGCGAAGATTATAGCGTTATGAGAACGACTCTTGCTCATAGTATGATTAAGACTATGGCAACCAACGTACTACGTGGAAATAAGAAAGGTAGATTCTTTGAAGTTGCTAAGACCTATATTCCTTATGAACTTCCCTTGACTCGTTTGCCCCTTGAAGAAAATAAACTTTGCGTTGGCGCGTATGGTGAAAAGGAAGATTTCTACTCCTTCAAGAGCATTTTGGAAGACCTATTCGACGTATTACGCATAAGCGTAAGATTCAAGGCTACGGAAATGGCGTATATGCATCCTTATCGCACTGCGGAAATCGTTACCGAGAGTGGTAAAGTCATAGGTTATATGGGTGAAGTTAAGTATGACGTAGCAAAAGAATACGGCGTAGATAAGCGTTTATATCTAGCGGAAATCGATGAAGAATACGTTGAAGATAACGCAAGAGTATTTGATTTCTTCAAAGTAGTTTCCAAGTTCCAAGCGGTAGAACGTGACCTTGCTCTCGTTTGCGACCTAACTCTTGAAGCAGATTCTCTACTAGACGTTATCAACCAAGCAGGTTCGGAACTTCTAATCGATAGCAAAATCTTCGACGTATACAAGGGCGACGCTCTTACCAAACTAGGCAAGATGAGTATAGCGGTAAAACTTACCTTCCAAGCAAAAGACAGAACGCTCAAGGACGAAGACGTCAACAAAGAAATCGAAAATATTTTGAGCGCTCTCAAAGAAAAACTGGGAATTAATCTAAGATAATGCAAGAAAGAACGTTAAAGGCTTTAGAATTCCATAAAATATTAGACTCCGTTGCGTTCTACGCAAGTTCTGAGCCTGCTCGCCAAGCCGTAAGAGATATACGGCCAATGCGAGAACTTTCTTACGTAAACGAACTACTTGACGAAGTATACGAAGCAGATAAGATTGCCTTTGAGTACGCAACTAATTTGAGTTTTGCCTTTGACGATATAGATTTTGTTCTAGAAAAGGCATCGGTTATGAGCGTACTCACTATGGGCGAACTTCTTAGGGTTGCTAGGATGCTACGCGTTGCAAGAAGCGTAAAATCTACTATTTCCAAGGTTCCCGATGAAAATCTAAAACTGATAAAGTCGATAGCAAACTCAATTTACGTCGACAAGCAATTGGAAGAAGATATAGATAACGCTATTATTTCCGATACGGAAATGCACGATAGGGCGTCGGATGAACTTCGTTCAATAAGGATACGCATTAAAAAGACGGGTGAACAAATAAAGAGCAAACTTTACAGTTATCTAACTAGCCCGACGTATTCCAAATATCTACAAGACAACATTGTTACGGTTAGGGGTGACCGCTACGTTATACCCGTTAGAGCGGAGTGTAAGAGCGCTATCCCGGGACTTATACACGACCAAAGCGCATCGGGACAAACGATATACGTAGAACCGATGGCGATAGTCGAACTAAACAACGTACTCAAAACTCATATCCTAGAAGAACAAGCGGAAATAGAAAGGATACTAAGAAGATTTACCGTTAGAGTTTCTTCATCGGTAGAGCAAATTAGAGAAAGTTTTGAAAAAATCGTTCGCCTAGACGTCATATTTGCAAAAGCGTATTACGCAAACGCAACAAGGGGCGTGCGTCCCATTATAAATGAAAAGGGCATCGTCAAAATCGAACGTGGTAGACATCCGCTCATAGATAAAGACAAAGTTGTGCCTACGGACGTAAGAGTCGGCGACGACTTTGATATTTTGTTTATAACCGGCCCCAATACCGGTGGTAAAACGGTTTCTCTAAAATTAGTCGGTCTACTTTCATTAATGGGCGCAAGCGGTCTTTACGTTCCCGCAAGAAGCGCAGAACTAGCTCTTTTTGACGACGTATTCTGTGACATAGGCGACGAGCAAAGCATAGAACAAAATCTTTCTACTTTCTCATCACATATTGCAAATATCGTCAATATTATAGACAATTTGAGCGAAAACTCATTGGTTTTGCTTGATGAGTTAGGCGCAGGTACCGACCCAACGGAAGGCGCAAGTCTTGCTATGAGCATATCTACTTACATTAAGGAAAGTAAGGCAAAAGCAATCATTACCACCCACTACAACGAATTAAAAGAATACGCCGTAGTTACGGAAAGATGCGAAAATGCGTCTATGGACTTTAATCCTGTTACTTACAATCCCACTTATAAGCTCATAGTAGGTACGCCGGGCGCGTCAAACGCTCTCCTTATTGCAAGAAAGTTAGGATTAAAGGAAAGTATTGTTGCCCAAGCTCAAGCGGGAATACAAGACGGCAAATTAGAGTTCGAAAACGTTTTGCAAGCATTGGAAATCGCAAGAAGAAAGGCTGTAGAAAACGAAGAACAAACGGCTATTTTGCTCAAAAAAGCGGAAGAAACCCAAAAATCCGTGGAAAGAGAGCGTGATAGGCTCTACGTTCAACGCGAAAGATTAAACGAAAACGTTAGGAAGGAAACCAAGCGACTCGTTGAAGACGCAATGGAAGAAGCAAACGAAATTATCAAGACGCTCCGCGATATTTTGGACGAGCCTACCGAACAAAACTTGTTCAAAGCAAGAAAGCTCCGCAAGTCTTTGGAAAAGTATATAATTTTGGAAGACAACGAATTCGAAGGCTTTGGCGAAGAAGACGAAGGCGAAATCAAAGTTGGCGATATCGTTTTGGTAAAAGCGCTAAAAGTAGAAGGCGAAGTCGTAGAAATTAGCAAAAACACTGCAGTCGTAAGGCTAGGTAAGATGAATAGTAACTTTAAGTTGGACGGATTACAAAAACTTAAAGGTCGTAAAAAAGAAATCAAAAAGGAAGTTGTTCCTACAACCCATACTTTACGTAACGAAGCGTTCAGTCCGGAGCTAATGCTCATAGGTATGCGCTCGGACGAAGCGTTACACACATTGGAAGCCTATCTTGATAAGGCAATTCTTGCGGGTGTAAACGAAGTACGCATAGTACACGGCTATGGCACGGGTAAATTGCGTGAAGTAGTTAGAAATTGTCTTAAAAAGCACAGTTCAGTTAAGGAGTATCGTGACGGAATCTATGGCGAAGGCGAAAGGGGCGTTACGATGGTTAAACTAAAGAGATGATATTTTTTGATAATGCAAGCACGACCAAGTGCACCAAAGAAAGCGTAGAAATAGTAACCAAATATCTAACCGAAGAGTATTATAATCCTTCGGCGCTTTATCATAACTCACTCTCCGTTAAGCAAGAGTTGGAAAGAGCTAGGGTAAATATATTAAAAAAGCTCCGTGGCGAAGGTAAAATCGTGTTTACCGCAGGCGGTACGGAAAGCGATAATCTTGCGCTTTTGGGTTCAAAAAAGATAAAAGGCGGTAGGGTTATCATTTCCGCAGGCGAGCACGCAGCGATATACGCAACGGCAAACGAGCTTAAAGCAAGGGGTTTTGACGTAGTTTACGCGCCCGTTGATTCTTACGGCAAAGTTGTGGAAGAAGAGTTTATAAAACTCCTAACTCCTGCGGTAACCCTAGTTTCCATCATCCACGTTAACAATGAAACGGGAGCAATTAACGATATTTATAAACTTTGCAAACTTACCAAGGCAAAATGTCCTAAGGCGCTTTTCCACAGCGACGGCGTACAAGCTTTTGGCAAGGTAGAAGTTAATTTGCGCTCTAACGGCATAGATATGTATTCTATGAGCGCTCATAAAATAGGCGCGCCCAAAGGCGTAGGCGCATTGTATATTGCAAAGGGCGTTAGCGTAAATCCCATCGTTTATGGTGGCGGTCAAGAAGGCGGACTACGTTCTTCTACGGAAAACGTTGCAGGCATACTTGCATTTGAAAAAGCCGTTTTGGATAGATACGCAAATATAAGCGAAACTCAAAAGAAATTGGGCGAAATTCGCTCTTATATCGCAGATAAACTAAAAGAAATAGAAGGCATCAAGTTCCTTTCCGCCCTTGATGCATCCCCGTATATACTTACTTTTAGCGTACCTAAAGTGCGTGGAGAAGTAATGCAACACGCATTGGAAAGGCGTGGCATAATGGTAGGCACGGGTAGCGCGTGCGCGTCAAATAAGGCAACCACGAGAATTGCGGAAGCCTTAGGTCTTAGCGGAAAATATATTGATGGCGTAACTAGACTTAGTTTCTTCATCTACAATACAATGGAAGAAGCGGAAATATTCGTAAAAGAATATTTGAGCGTATATAAGGAGTTAGAAAAGTATGGCAGTTGAGTATAATTGTATTCTCATAAGATTTGGTGAAATTTTCCTAAAGGGCAACAATCGTCATTATTTTGAAAGTTTGCTCATCAAAAACATAAAAAATGCTCTCAGTGGCATAGAATATAAGTTTTCCAAAACGCAAGGTAGATATTACGTAGAAGAATTTGCGCCCGAAGACAAAGACGAAATAATTTCTCGTCTAACCAAGGTTTTCGGTATTCACTCCGTAAGCCCCACCGTAAAGGTTAAAACCGACCTAGAAGAAATGTGCAAGGTTGCTTATGAAATAAGCCCCACCGAAGGCACCTTTAGAGTTACCGTTAAGCGCGCCGATAAGCGTTTCCCAATGACTTCTATGGAAATTGGCGCAAAAATAGGCGGTTATATGCTCAAAAAGACGGGCGGAAGGCTAAAAGTTGACCTTTTTGACTATGATTTTGAACTTTTCGTAGACCTACGCGAAAGCGGATATTCGTATCTATTCTATGACAAAATTATGGGCGCCCAAGGACTTCCCACGGGATGCTCCGGTAACGCAATGCTCCTTCTTTCCGGTGGTATCGACAGTCCCGTAGCAGGTTACGTTATGGCAAAGCGTGGATTACGCATTTTTGCAATTCACTATCATAGTTTCCCATATACTTCCGAACTTGCTCTCCAAAAAGTCAAAGATTTGGCAAAAAAACTCACTGCATATTGCGGAGATATCAAACTTGCGGTTGTGCCTTTTACCGAAATTCAATACGCAATTCACGAGCATTGTCCGGAAGAGTTTATGATTACCATAATGCGTAGATTTATGATGAGAATTGCGGAAAGAGTTGCGTTAAAGAACGAGTGTGGCGCAATTATCACGGGTGAAGCGCTGGGACAAGTAGCAAGCCAAACTATGCAAAGCATACAAGTTACCAACTCCGTAGTAACTCTACCCGTATTTAGACCGCTTATAGGCTCCGATAAGGCGGAAATCATAGATATCGCTAACAAAATCGATACTTTCGATATATCTATTCGTCCTTATGAAGATTGTTGTACCGTATTCTTACCCAAGAATCCCGTCATCAAGCCTAAACTTCAAGACGCCATCGAGTACGAAAATAGGCTCGATATAGAAGCGCTAATCGAAAAGGCAATAGAAAACACCGAATACGAAGTAATTAGCGTAGACTAATACCAAAAGAATAATACTTTAGGGCTAGAGCGCTTGATTTCTATTCCGTCATCGGTATAGGCGACAAGATAATATAACTCAACCCCAAAATTCATAGGCTTTGATAGGGCAAAATTCGCCTTATCGGAGCCTTTTTTAGTTTCGCATACGATATTTCCCTTTGAGTTTTCCACTTTGTAGCAAAATTTTGGATTAGGAGTAAAGGAAATGTAAGTTTCTCCATCTCCGTCCAAAACGGAGAAGTCGTTAGGCAAGGCGCCGTCAAAATAGTCGCTCGTTTGTATGTGGTTTTTATCGCTCAAAATGATAGATTTACGATAAAAAGTAGGGGTATTCTCACTTGCCAAAGCGAGAATATGAGAATTTTCATAAGAATACGAGTCGATTTCAGCGTAGTATATAGATTCAGGCTCAGCGAAATTATTGGGTTGTTTTAGACTGCTAAAAACGCATCTTGCGCTAATCGTAGGGTAACTGCCACCTGTAACGGAAAGTGGCAATGGAGTTTTATAGTTTTCGCTACCATACCAAACGGCAAGCGCCTTTTCGCTCGTGTAGGAAATATTCCAAGCGTCGAAATTACCGCTTTCATTTCCGTTCGTACCCGTCTTGGAAGCAATTTGGAAAGGTAATGAGCCTAGCTTTTTTGCGGTGCCTGTTTGCGTAGCGCTCATTAGCATATCGGTAAGAAAATAGGCGGTTTCTTCCTTAATTGCTCGTTTTTCTCCGCTTTTATGTTCATATATAGCGTTGCCGTGCTTGTCGTAAATAGCTTTAATAAATGACGTCGAAGTTTCTATTCCACCGCGACCGATTGTGCAATAAGCGTTAAGAAGTTCCGTTATGGCTTGTCCTTTCGTAGTACCGCCGAGTACGCTTGCAAGACCATCTGCGCCGTCAAAAGTAAGTCCAAATTTTTTGCCAACGCTCAACGCATAGTCAATGCCGACTAACGAAGTAAGTTTAAGACTACAAGCGTTACTGGAAGTTGCTAAACTATTTCTGACCGACGTCCATCCTAGGTAATTATTTTGGTAATTGCGTGGAGAATAGCCACAAAATTCATATCTTTCGTCTAAAATGGGACTATCGGGTAATATAAGCCCTTCTTCAAGTGCGGGAGCGTATGCGAGAAATGGTTTAAGGGTAGACGCTCCTTGTCGCCTAAACTCAAACGGAGAATAGTTTACGTTTGATGCGTAGGCTGTAATACCACCGCTTTTTAGGTCGGCAAGCGCAAGCGTACGAAGTGCGCCGTCAACCGCTAAATCTTCGCTATCATACGCTAAATCGAGCGCTTTTTGTTCGTTTTCGTCAAAATAAGTGTAAATTTTATAACCATTAGTAATAACTTCTCTTTCGCTAACGCCCAAAATTCGAGCGCTTTCCATTATGACCGCTTGGGCGTACGGAGTGTTTTTTCTCTCGTTAATTTCCGGCTTGACGTAAATCTCGCGCGTGGCGGTTTCATATTCGCTTTCCGTGATATATCCTTGGTTTAGCATTAGTTTTAATACTAAATTTCTCCTTTGTATTGCGTTTTCTACCGAATTTAGCGGTGAGTTTTTGAGCGGATTTTTCACTATTCCCGCAAGAATTGCGCTTTCACCAAGCGTTAATTGGCTAGGATGCTTATTAAACAACCTTTTTGATGCGTCGCTTATGCCGTAAAGCGAGTGCCCAAAATAAATCGTATTCAAATATTTTGTAATGATTTCTTCCTTTGAGAAATTTTTCTCGATTTCTATGGCAAGTTTTGCTTCTTTTAGTTTTCTTTGTATGGTTTTCTCTTGGGTTAGCAAGGCGTTTTTTGCAAGTTGCTGGGTTATGGTTGAGCCACCTTCCTTAAAGTAACCGGCTTTTATGTCGTTTAGAAGGGCGCCGATAGTACGTTTAACGTCAATTCCCGAGTGCTCAAAAAATCGTTTGTCTTCTAGACTAACGAAGGCATAAACGGCGTAAGGGGAGATTTCATCATAGTTTACGCCACTTTTATAAGACGAAAAATATTCCATTTTTTCTTTGTTTGCGTCAAATAGGGCAACTTGCGCATAAGTGGCATCTTCTAGCGCATTTTTATCAAGTTTTACGTCTTTTGTGACGAAAAATGCGTAAAATCCACCACCAAGTATTATAAAAACAAGGCTAAATAATAATACTAAAAGCACTATTTTAAAGAACTTTTTGGTTTTCATAGTGCTAGTAGTATTAGTTTTTTTGTGCTATTTATACTTGAAATTCACGCGCGTATAATATATAATAAACTATGTATGGAAAACAATATAAGCATTTTAGAAAATAAGTATTACGTCGAAACTTTCGGCTGTCAAATGAACGTTCACGAATCCGAGAAGGTCGCGGGCATTTTAGTTTCTATGGGTTACGTAGAAACAACTGAGCGCGCGCAAGCAAAGATTATCGTTTTTAACACTTGTTGCATACGAGATACTGCGGAAAAGAAGATTTTTGGCAATATAGGGGAACTAAAAATTCTAAAAAAGCAAGACAAGTCTCGCATCATTGTCATTTTCGGTTGTATGACTCAACAAGAAGGCATGTCGGAAGTTATTGCTACCAAGTTTCCTTTTGTTGATATCATTTTAGGAACTTCAAACGTCCATCTTCTCAAAGAAAAAATAGAAGAATTGGAAGAAAGGCGCGCAAGAAAGCGTGGTAAGATTATAGAAATCGACCGCACGGAAAAGCCTGCGGTTGTAGAAAGTATCCTTCCTTATCGCACTTCATACCCCAATGCTTGGGTAAACATAATGTACGGATGCAATAACTTTTGTTCATATTGCATAGTTCCTTACGTTCGTGGAAGGGAAAGAAGTCGCGACCCGGAAGTAATTTTGGAAGAAGTTAACTCTCTAATAAAAGCCGGTTATAAAGAAATTACTTTGCTCGGTCAAAACGTAGACAGCTACGGCTCCGACCGTACGGATGGAGTAGATTTTTACTATTTACTCAAGAAAATTGCGGAAATTCCCACAAAATTCCGTCTTCGCTTTATGACGTCGCATCCAAAAGACCTTTCGGAAGAAGTAATAAAGCTTATTGCGGAAACCCCAAATTTCTGTAACAATATCCACCTTCCCGTTCAAGCCGGCTCAAACGCCGTACTAAAGGCTATGAATCGCCGTTACGACAGAGAAAGATATTTTTATCTAATCGACCTAATTAAAAAGTATATGCCCGATTGCGGTGTAACTTCGGACATTATGGTAGGTTTCCCCGGAGAAACGGAAGAAGATTTCCTAGATACCCTAGATTTAGTAAGTAAAGTACGTTACCATAACGCGTTTACTTTCATATATTCGCCAAGAAAAGGCACGGTTGCTGCAAAAATGGAGCAAATTCCATACGCTATAAAGAGCGAAAGAATTAAGCGTCTAATTGCGCTCCAAAACCAAATTACGCTGGAAATAAGCGAAACTTACGTTGGAAAAGTCAAAGAAGTGCTAGTCGAAGACGCTCCCAAAGAAGGATATCTTTGCGGAAGGACTGATTGTGGTAGACTTGTTAACTTCAAGGGCGAAAAGAGTTTGGTAGGTCAATTCGTAATGGTAAAAATAGAAAAAAATAAGGCG
>JAZRAN010000159.1:0-5306 GCA_045634605.1 Candidatus Stercoripulliclostridium sp.
TAATTTGCGCGTTGACTTTTTCCTCATCGGTTTCTACGTATTCCACAAAGTTTTCCGGCAAATCGCATTCATCGTATAAAGCGTAAAACGCAGGCGCTTTGGGGTGATCTAAAATCAGTTTAACCTTTTTTAATCCAGTCAAACGATACAACATCATCACGTCCCCTGCCGCGCCGGAAATCATTATGGAAAACAAAATCAAATACGGAAAACTTAAAATTACCGTAGATATTATATACGGAATTATACCTAAGACAACGAGCGGAGCAAGTAAGGATATCTCATACGCTACGGGCTTAATAGGTTCGCTAGTCGTACAATATAAAATCATCTTTTTAGGAATTGCGCCAAACCTAATACTTGTTTTGGGCGCCCCTCCGATTAAAAATGCAATTGCGTGAACACCTTCATGCAAAGCAAAAAGAATTGGACATAGCGCAAAGACTATTAGATAATCCCAAAATCCTAACCCATATTTAATTTGATTAAACAACGTGAACTTTAAAACACCTCCTATTGCAAGCGGTATTATAAAACTTATTATTGAAAGAAAATTGACCTTCTTTAAGTCCACGTATATCAATTGTTTTTTCATAAATTCTTACCTTCTATCAAAATCGGAGTGCCGAAGCACTCCGATTGAAAGGTTATTTTGCGTATTCTACTTTTCTTACTTCGCGAATTACGTTTACCTTGATTTGTCCTGGATATTCCAGTTCATTTTCGAGTTTTCTTGCGATATCTTTTGCAAGGAACTCGGTTTGGGCATCGTTTACTTGTTCAGGTTTAACGATAACTCGTATTTCTCTACCTGCTTGAATTGCAAACGATTGCTCTACTCCTGCGAACGAGTTTGCGAGACTTTCCAATTTTTCGAGACGCTTAATATAGAATTCAAGCGACTCTCTACGCGCGCCGGGACGCGCTCCACTTATAGCATCTGCAGCTTGTACCAATACGGCTTCGATAGAGTTTGCTTCTACGTCGCCGTGGTGGGCTTCTATGCAATGAATAACTTTTTCGCTTTCTTTATACTTACGAGCAAGTTCTACGCCGATTTGGATATGAGTTCCTTCATATTCGTGGTCAATAGACTTACCAATGTCGTGTAATAAGCCAGCGCGTTTACATAGCTTAACGTCTGCGCCCAATTCACCGGCAAGCAATCCTGCTATATAGGAAACTTCAAGTGAATGTTTGAGTACGTTTTGTCCGTAGCTTGTACGATATTGCATGCGTCCAAGAAGTTTTACAAGTTCGGGATGTATGCCGTATACACCTGCGTCAAATACTGCGCTTTCACCGGCTTCCTTGACGATTGCGTCCATTTCCCTACGGATTTTATCAACGACTTCTTCAATTCTACCGGGGTGTATTCTTCCGTCTGCTACGAGCTTTTGTAGCGTCAATCTAGCGACTTCTCTTCTAACCGGGTCAAAGCTTGAAAGAGTTACTACGTCTGGGGTGTCGTCAATTATGATATCTACGCCGGTAGCGCTTTCTAGCGCTTTGATATTTCTACCTACGCGACCAATTATTCTACCCTTCATATCTTCGTTAGGCAACTCTACCGTAGAAACGGTTGCTTCCGAAGCATGGTCTACTGCGCATCTTTGGATTGCTAGAGCTACTATGTTCTTAGCTATTCTTTCGCCTTCTTCCTTAGCCTTCTTTTCTATATCTTTGACTATGGTAACAGCGTCGCGTTTAGCCTCTTCTTCCATCTCTTTGATGATAAGATCTTTGGCTTCCTCTTTAGACATACCGCTTACTTTTTCCAATTCGGCAAGCATCTTCTCGTTTTGTTTGCCAAGTTCTGCTTCCAAAAGTTTTAGCTCGTTTTCTTTGTTTTCCAAATCTTTACGAGTGCGATCGATATTTTCGATTTTTTTGTCTAAAAGTTCTTCTTTTTTGTTAATTGAATCCTCTTTTTGGTTAAGACGGGATTCTTGTCTTTGCATTTCGGAACGTCTCTCTTTAGATTCCTTCTCAAACTCGTTGCGCAATCTTATTTGCTCTTCTTTCGCTTCGAGCAACGCATCTTTACGAATCGTTTTAGCTTCTTGTCTAGCTTCTTCGATTACCTTTGCGTGTTGTGTATCTGCATCTTGCGCCTTTTTCTTCAAAACGGTCTTATAGGAAATATATCCTACGGCAAAACCGACTAAAAGAGCGGGGAACAAGGTGATTAACACTACTGCCCAAGCGTCTATTGCCAAAAGCATACCTAGACTGCTTAACAACATTGTAACCTCCTATTTAGTTTTATAGTTGCGTTTATAATTACGGTCGTTCGCTACCGAATTGTTCGCCATATTTAATTATACTTTAATACACGCGCATTGTCAATACGGAAATGCCCTAATATTGACAAATTGCGTTATTATTAGAAGCTTTCGCGAATCTTTTCTTCCAAGATTGCGTAAAGTTCGGGATTATTCTTGATGTAGTCGATAGCTTTTTCTCTACCTTGACCAACTCTTTCTCCTTCGTAACTAAACCATGAGCCAGCTTTGACGATAATGCCCATTTCTACGGCAATATCCAAAATGCAACCTACGGAAGAGATACCGGAGCCGAAAATGATATCGAATTCAGCTTGTTTAAAGGGAGGAGAAAGTTTATTCTTTACTACCTTAACTCTAGTGCGGTTACCTACTACCGCAGAACCATCCTTAACGGAGTCAACTCTTCTTACGTCAAGTCTTACGCTTGAGTAGAATTTGAGCGCTTTACCACCGGTGGTAGTTTCCGGGTTACCAAACATAACGCCGATTTTGTCACGGAGTTGGTTGATGAATACAATAAGCGTATTTGTCTTACCGCAAGCGGGTGTTAATTTACGCATTGCTTGAGACATAAGTCTTGCTTGCATACCCATAGGAGCATCACCCATATCGCCATCTATTTCTGCTTGGGGAGTAAGAGCTGCTACAGAGTCTACTACTATAACGTCGATAGAACCACTCCTAGCAAGTTCATCTGCAATAGCAAGCGCTTGTTCACCGCTGTCGGGTTGAGCAACGTACATTTGTGATAAATCTACGCCTAGAGCGCCGGCATAGGTGGGGTCGAGAGCATGTTCTGCATCTATAAATGCAACGATGCCACCCATTTTTTGCGCTTCTGCTATGATGTGCAAAGCAAGAGTAGTTTTACCAGATGATTCCGGTCCGTAGATTTCTACGATTCTACCACGTGGAAGACCGCCAATTCCTAGAGCGCGGTCAAGCGCTAGACAGCCGGTAGGAATGACGTCGATTTTGGTTTTTTCCGTACTGCTCATGTTAATAATGGAGCCTTTTCCATAACTCTTTTCTATGTGAGCAAGAACTTCTTCTAAAGACTTTCTTTTCTTGTCGTCCATTGTTTTTCTCCTTGTTTTTTAATAATATCTTTGCAAGTGTTTTATTGCGTAAAACAACGCCGTATCTCTTGCTTGATTCCTAACTTGTTCGCGGTCTCCCTTAAAAACGTGTTCATACACGTCAGTTCTTTCTTCATCGGTTACAGAGATGAAAACTAAACCGACAGGTTTAGTAAAACTACCGCCGGTGGGTCCCGCAATACCAGTTGTAGATACCCCTATTTGAACTTTTTCACTTAGGAGTCCCGTAGCCATTTCTATCGCAGTTTGTTTACTTACCGCGCCAAAGTCACCTATTGTTTCTTCAGCTACGCCTAAATACTTCATTTTGGCATCATTACTATACGACACGATACCACCATAAAAAACTGCTGAACATCCCGCAACTTCTACTATTGCAGAGGCAATGCTACCGCCCGTCAAACTTTCCGCAGAAGAAAGCATAACGTCTTTTTCTAACAAAAGTTCAACCAAAGTTTCCGCCAGACTCTTTTTACCATCGCCATAAGCAATATCTTCAAAAGTTATGTCTAACTCATAAAAATCTTCTTCGCTTATATTGCTAAAAGAAAGTATAAAATCGGCGCCATTGTTATTTAACATTTGGAAATCTTCCAAATGCGGATGCCATTTTAACATCCTTTCTGCTATTTCTTCTTCCGTTGAGCAAACGTGAATCGATTTATTCATACAGCTACTCCACTATAGTTTCACCCATTGGGTTAAAGCCTGCTTTAGTAATTTTAACGGTATATATTTCTCCTACTTCCACAGGGAATTCAGAAGTAAAGTATATCTTTGTGTCTATATCGGGAGCGTTATACTCGGGTCTTCCGTAAAACTTACCCTTATTATAGTCGATTCCTTCGTATATAACCTTGATTTCTTTGCCAAGATAATCCGCATGTCTTCTTTCGATAACCGCGCTTTGCATCTTGGAAAGTTCTTTTTCGCGAGCTTTTTTAGTTCTATACGGAACTTGATTTTTCATCTTATACGCAAGCGTACCCTTTTCTCTTGAATACGCAAAAAAGCCTGCATAATCGATTAGGCCCGTATTAACGAGTTCCTTAAGCTCTTCAAAGTCGCTTTCTTCTTCGCCCGGGAATCCTACTATAAACGTAGAGCGAATTGCCATATCGGGACACTTTTCTTTTAGTTTTCTAAGTATTCCATACGCTTGCTCTTTGGTGTTGCGACGATGCATAGCTTTCAAAATCTTATCCGAAATATGTTGCAAAGGAATATCTATATACTTTGCTATCTTTTCTTCCGTGGCAATCAGCTCTATAAGTTCATCGTCAACAAGCTCCGGGTATGCGTATAATATGCGTATCTTGTATAAATCTAACTTTACAAGCTCCTTTAACAACTCTTTGAGTTTGTATTCGCCATAAAGGTCTTTACCGTATCTGGTAGTATCTTGAGCAACTAGAATAAGTTCTTTTACTCCGTTATCAACAAGAGTTTTTGCTTCTTCTATTAAGTCTTCCATCGGGTAAGAGCGATACCTTCCCCTAATATACGGAATAGTACAATAAGTGCAGAAATTATCGCACCCATCACCTATTTTCAAATACGCATAATGCGCAGGCGTCGTTTGAATACGTCCTTTAAGATGTCCGCAAGGTGCCTTTTCTAGTACGACGGGCCTTTCATCTAATTTATCGAATATGTCAGCTACGTTTGCGTAAGAGTTAACGCCTATAAACGCATCGACTTCGGTAAATTCATCTTTTACTTCAAGGGCAAATCTTTCCGCAAAACAACCCATCACGACTAGTTTAACGTCCCTAGCCTTCTTTTGTTCGGCGAGTTCTAAAATAGTATCGATACTCTCCCTTATTGCCGTCGTTATAAAAGCGCAGGTATTTACTACAAGAATATCCGCTTCTTCCACGTTTTGCGTAAGCGTGTATCCCCTTTCCGTTAACGCATA
>JAZRAN010000160.1:0-2671 GCA_045634605.1 Candidatus Stercoripulliclostridium sp.
AAGATTAGAAAGGTGGAAGTAGCGTTCGATAAGGACCCTGTTTCTTGCTCTGCCGTAGAGATATTCGAAAAGTCGCAAATCAAGATGGGTAGTTCCATTTTGAGCCTTAACGAAAACGTCGTAAAGAAAAACGTTATGGACGCATACGAAGAAAATTTGGTTGCGGTTACCGATATCGTAAGAGTTTTTCCCAACAAAATCGTCATACATTGCGTCGAGCACGCGCCTATGGTAGCGGTTAGCGTAAAAGGCGAATCGGACGTATACGCAATAGCGGACGGCGATTTCCAACTTGACAAAAAGGTCGCAAAAAGCGAAGTCGATTTGGACTCTTTGATTTTAATAGAAGGCGTAGAAGTAGACGATACCTATAACACTCCTACGTTTAGGATTATAAACGATATTTTTAAGGCGTTTGAAAACGAAGGCCTAGATTATAACGCGCAAGCAAAGTTTATTAAAACTTTGACTTTTGGGGTAGGCGAAGTAACGATTTTCACTCGTGATGGCAAGACTTTGAGTATTGACTATGATACGATAGGGGTATTAGAGTCGGTAGAGAGCGCCTATTCCACCTATATTTCCAACCAAGAATTTTAATTTTTTCAAAAAAAATTACGTTTCTGCATTGACACACGCGCACGCATATTATATAATAAAAATATATAAGTGCGCATTGTCGCTATGGAGAGAAGATGAGTAATAAAAAAGTTGCCGTATTAGATATTGCGTCCGACGTAATTACGCTAGTCGTTCAAGACGGAAAACTTGCCGACAATTTTAACTTTAAGGCAAGTAGGGAGTACGATGGCTTTTACGATGGAGATTTCTTGGACAAGGAAGGACTTTTTAAGGTCGTTGCTTCGCTTGTTGGCGAGTGCGAAAAGGCAACCTTTTCTAAAATTCAAGAAGTTTTGGTTGGAGTGCCCGGTGAGTTTACCGCAGTTACTTGCAAGGAAGTTGCGGAAGACTTTGGCGTAAGGCGTAAGATTACGGAAAGGGACGAAGAAAACCTTCTCCAAAGGGGCGAACCCAAGGGCGCATCTTTTACCACCATAAGCGCATCCGCAGTATATTTTGAGCTTGATGACGGAACTGCAATCGTAACGCCAAGTGGAGCAGAGAGCCAATCTTTGCGCGCTATGGTAAGTTATATCACTTGCGAAAACTCCTTCGTAAATCTATTTAACGCAATTGCAGAGCAATTAGGCTTGCGCTTTAATTACACTTCTTCCGTTCACGCAGAGCTTATGTGCGTTTGCCCGGACGACCTAAGAGATAGGGGAGTCATATTGGTTGAC
The DNA here is from genome assembly GCA_045634605.1 of Candidatus Stercoripulliclostridium sp. GTDB lineage: Bacteria > Bacillota > Clostridia > Christensenellales > DTU072 > Stercoripulliclostridium_A. The sequence continues at coordinate 1,302 of JAZRAN010000160.1, forward strand.
GTAGGCTATACTACGACTTCCGTAGCGTACGCATACGGCGATGGTATTTTGCACTCATTATCGTTTAGTCTAGGCTCGGGACACATAGCGGGCGACTTGTTTGACGTAATTGGAATACCTTATCATCACGCATACGCTTTGCTCAACACGATTAACCTTAACGTACATCCGCGCAGTGACGACGCTTACGTCGTTTCCATAGATGGAGAAATGGCGTATTATAACGTGAACGAAGTCAACGAAGTTGCTATTGCAAGGGTTAGAAATATTGCCGAAAACGTCATTAAGGCGCTAAACCTTTCCGAATATCCAATAGGGGATGATACGGTGGTACTTCTTACCGGCTCGGGAATAGCGCATATTGCGGGAGCAAAAGAGCAGGTTTCTACGATTCTTAATCGCGTTGTGGAAATCTTGGTTCCGGAAGTTATGCAATTCAATAAACCGAGATATTCGCAACTTGCAGGACTCATAAGCGTTCAACAAAGACAACTAAAACAAAAGAAAACTTTCGATTTAATAAATTTAATAAAGGACAAACTCTTCAGGAGGAAATAAAATGGCTAATACTTGTGGCGTAGCAAATATTAAAGTTATAGGCGTAGGCGGTGGTGGTAACAACGCCGTCAATCGTATGATACTTGCCGGCATTACTTCTTGTACTTTTATTGCCGCTAATACCGATATGCAAGCTCTAAATATGAGCAAAGCACCCATAAAAGTTCAACTTGGCGCAAACCTAACCAAAGGTTTGGGCGCAGGCGCAGACCCGGAAATCGGCGCTCGCGCAGCGGAAGAAAGCAAGGAAGAAATCCGCGCTCTACTCGAAGACACCGACCTTTTGTTCATAACCGCAGGTATGGGCGGTGGTACGGGCACAGGAGCCGCTCCCGTAATTGCAAAAATGGCAAAGGAAATGAACATCCTTACCATTGCGGTAGTTACCAAACCCTTTGAAACGTTTGAAGGCAAAAAGAGAATGGATAACGCAGAAAAGGGTATTTCGGAACTTCGTAACTCCGTAGATACTCTACTTGTTATCCCCAACGAAAAGATACAAATGTTCGTTCCCAAGGGCACGACTTTGGTTCAAGCGTTCAAGGTAGCGGACGACGTACTACGCCAAGGCATACAAGGTATTACGGAAATTATTACCACTCCGTCGCTCATCAACCTTGACTTTGCGGACATCAAGACCATTATGAAGAATAAGGGCAACGCTCACATCGGTATCGGTAAGGGCAAGGGTGACAATCGTACCATAGAAGCGGTACGCCAAGCAGTACAAAGTCCTTTGCTAGAAACCAATATTCAAGGCGCAACCGACATTATCGTTTACGTCAGCGGTGATGAAACGCTCACTATGGAAG
>JAZRAN010000161.1:0-1584 GCA_045634605.1 Candidatus Stercoripulliclostridium sp.
TTTATGCGAACAAAGTATTATATCGAGAGCCTATATATGCGACCAACAATCTTGCGGGAAAATTTTCGCTCCTTTCTAGTAATTTATGGAGGATTTGTGATATGCTTGGCATAGAAAATCCATACGAATATACCATAAAAGACGATTACAACGTGGATGATTTTTTTGATGCGTTTGCAACCTACGATAAAACCAAAAAGGAAGTAGAAAAGTACGCGCCTTTTGCAGAAGAATTCTTTAAGATATTAAAGCGTTATGATAATATATTTATTCCGCTTCACGATGAATTATCAATGGAAAGAATTGCGTCGCAACGTCCGGACAGGCTTACTAAAGACTATATTAGCGGTCTAATATCTCGTGGAAAATATGAAATGGCCATTAGTCATCTTCACATTAAGTCGCACTATGAACTTTGTGAAGTTCTATCCATAGGAAAAGATACTCCGGCAAACGAAGTCATAGATATGGCTTTTAATCAAAACGTTATCGATGAGAAACGACAAGGTAATTTGCATAAGTTGCGCAAATGTAGAAATAGGCTTTTGCACCCGGAAAAAGAGCAAATCCCATTTTCAAGAGCAGACGTTGAAAAATGGAGCGATATAGTATTTTCATTTAATAGGAGCGATATAAAATGAGCCACGTAGTAGAGATAAATTATAAACAAATAAGCGCGCAGTGTATTAGTGTCTGCGAAATCGCGGAGCGTCAAGTTGCAGAGTTTGACAAAATGCTAAAAGAACTAGAGAGTACTTCCACTCGACTCCTTGGCGAGCAAACTAAAGCTCTTCGCAAACAAATAGAACAAGAAAGATGCCAACTTCTTAGCGCCATAGAAGCGTTAGTTAAAGAAGCGAACGTCAAAGCGCAAAAGAGGGTTGGGCTTGCCGAAAGCTCCTATGGCGCAGAAAGAATAGTTAGAGAAGCACAAAAATTACGCGCGCAAGTTGACAGCCTTGCTACGAACAAACTTGCACAAATGAGAGCTTTATTGGATACACTTTTGGAAAAAAGTATTGCAAGCAATCAACAAAGGCTAAAAGATCTTGCGAGCGGTGTTGTTAGATTAGATAATAAAGCGACAAAATTACTTGATTCTATAGAAGATGAAGTATTGCGCCAGTTTACTTATATCGCCTATCTAAAAGATAATTCTTTGTCGGGCAATGCTTTACTAGATGCCGGCAAGGCTCTAATGCTTGGCAAGGTAGAATCAAGATATGAAGAAGAAGCCGAGTTGATAAGAGCAGAACTAGAAGAAGCAAGAGTTTCTAAAGAAACTGTCAAGAAAATCGTTGCAAAGGGTAAACCTATTGCGGAAATAAGGGAGCAAGCTACCAATGAAATTATTGGCGAAAAAGTGCGACAAAAATCTCTCAAGATTATAATGAAAGCAATTACCGAGCGCGGATTTATAGTTGACAAAAAGAACGTTAAAATCAACAGAGAAAACAATGAAGTCACGATGGTTGCACTAAAGGCAAGTGGCGAAAAAGCCACCTTCCGCATTTTCCTGGACGGAAAGTTCATTTATGATTTTAGTGGATATGAAGGACAAGCGTGTCAAAAAGATATCGAGCC
>JAZRAN010000162.1:0-6644 GCA_045634605.1 Candidatus Stercoripulliclostridium sp.
GCTCTAGTTTGGTGCAACAACCTAGGCGAAGAACATAGTTTTACTTTTAGTGATATTTCTCGCCTTTCCAACAAAGTTGCAAACGTGCTTCTTGCCCACGGCATTAAGAAAGGTGACTTCGTAATGACTATGCTAAACCGCCGTTACGAATATTATCTAGTTAACGTTGCTTGCTGTAAAATCGGTGCCATTTTAATTCCAGCAACCTATCTTTTGACGGTAAAAGACATCGCTTACCGCATCAATAATGCAGGCGTTAAAGCCCTATTCTGCATCAATGAAAAGGAAGTTATAAGCTACGTTGACGAAGCTCGTCCCAAGTGCGAAACGCTAAAATGTGCCTTTACAATCGGCAAGGCAGACGGCTACCTAGACCTTCATGAAGAAATGGAAAAGGTAAGTGACGTTCTTACACTCACCGATGAAGAAAAGCCCGCTTTAAACGACACTATGCTCGTATATTTCACTTCCGGCACTACCGGATATCCCAAGATGGTTGCTCATAACTTCAAGTATCCTTTGGGACACATTATGACGGCATATTATTGGCACGCAGTAGTTGACGACGGCTTACATTTCACCATGGCGGAAACAGGTTGGGCAAAGTTCAGCTGGGGTAAGCTTTATGGTCAATGGCTAGCCGGCAGTGCCGTTTTCTGCTATGATTACTATGGCAAATTCACGCCCACCGACGTGCTTCCTTTGATAGCAAAATACAAGATTACCACCTTCTGTGCACCACCTACTATCTATCGTTTCCTAATTAGAGAAAACCTAGATAACTACGACTTTAGTTCGCTCGTAAGTTGCACTACGGCCGGCGAAGCACTAAATCCCGAAGTTTTCCGTCTTTTTAAAGAACATACCGGCATAGAAATCAGAGAAGGTTTCGGTCAAACGGAAAGTGCCGTTATAGCTGCAAACTTCCGCTTTGATAATGGTAATCCCGGCTCTTGCGGTAAGGCAACCCCTATTTATGACCTTTGCCTAATGGATGACGGCGACAATGTACTCGAAGGCTCTAACGTTGTAGGTGAAATGGTAATAAAGCTTCGTGACGACCAATTTGGTCTTCTTGCAGGCTACTATAACGACCCCGAGCGTACGGAATCGGCTTTTGGTACGGGCTACTATCATACCGGCGACCTTGCAATGCGTGATGCAAGTGGCACGTATTGGTTTGTAGGACGCAAAGACGATATAATCAAGTCTAGCGGATATCGTATTGGACCCTTCGAAGTAGAAAGCGCTCTTATGGAACACCCCGCAGTCCTTGAGTGCGCAATAACAGGCGCTCCCGACCCCATCCGTGGTCAAGTAGTAAAAGCAACCATAATACTAAACAAGGGCTACACTCCAAGCGATGAACTAACCAAGGACATACAAAACCACGTTAAGCACGCAACCGCTCCTTATAAATACCCAAGAATTGTCGAGTACGTTACCGAACTACCAAAGACCATATCGGGCAAGATAATGAGAAAGGACATTAGAAAGAAATAAAAACTTTATATCACGCATAACGCAAAAAAATAAGTCTCCCATTGGGAGACTTTTGTTTTGTGAAATTATTCGCTAAAATGTGCGGTATTCGCACCCAAGCAATTTAATACGCACTTAAAACGCGTTAGTTTAGATGAAATACAAGCAAAAGAAAGTCTCCCAAAGGGTTGCTGTAGTAGACCTACTGCGCCCTGCCGGGAGACTTGGTTTTGTGAAGTAGTTCGCTAAAATAACGTGTTTTATAGAACTCTAATTAGAGCATCCACACTATTAACACTCTCTAGTGACTTAATTTCCGCAATAGCCTTGTTGATTGCGCTTTCACGAGTGTTATGAATCATAAAGGTTACGCTTGCAACGCCTTCATTTGCCGTTTGTTGAACGGAATTGATGGATACGCCGTATTTACCGAATGCGGTAGTTATCTTTGCTAGAACGCCTGCTACGTCCTTTACGCTCATTCTTACGTAATATTCGCTTTCGAAATCGGTGTTAAAATCTTCATCCGTGGTCTCTGCAACGTAAGAGAGTTTATGTTCGCTTTGTACTGCTGCGTATACGATATCGCTAACGATTGCGCTACCGGTGGGTAGGTCGCCTGCGCCCCTGCCGTAAAGCATAATGTCGCCTACGTTATCGCCGTTCAAAAGTACTGCGTTAAAGGAACCTTTTACTGCTGCGATAGGATTATCGTTCTTAATGAAGGTGGGGTGTACGCGAGCTTCGATTTTGCCGTTTACGCTCTTGCCGATAGCAAGGAGTTTTAGGGTGTATCCGAAAGCCTTACCCGCATCGATGTCCGTCTTGGAAATCTTGCTTATACCTTCGCGATAAATCTTATCAAGGGGAATTCTCTTGTGGAAACAGAGAGAAGAAAGGATAGAAAGCTTATACATACTATCAAAGCCGTCTACGTCTGCGGAAGGATTAGCTTCTGCATAGCCGAGTCTTTGAGCTTCTTTTAGTACGTCTGCATATTCTAGACCTTCATCGCTCATTTTGGTCAAAATGTAGTTGGTAGTGCCGTTTACGATACCCATAATTGATTGGATGCGATTACCTTGCATACCTGCTTGAAGGGTACGAATAATCGGTACTCCGCCTACGCAACTTGCTTCAAAGTATAGACCTGCGTTGCCTTCTTTAGCAGCGTTTTCTAGGTCCACGCGACACTTTGCAAACATTTCCTTGTTAGCGGTAACAATGCTCTTACCTGCTTTAAGGGATGCGATAAGGAAACTACGAGCGGGCTCAATACCGCCAAAGAATTCTGCAACGATTTGGATGTCGGGGTTGTTAACAACGTTATTTATATCGGTAGAAACGATAGCGGGGTCAACACCAAGAGCCTTTGCCTTTTCTACGTCACGTTCCAAAACGTGTAGAACTTCTATTTCTACGCCATCGGTACGCATAATATCTTCTTTCATTGCCTTCAAGATGCGGTAAGTGCCACCGCCAACGGTACCGAGTCCTAGTAATGCTACGCCTATTTTCTTCATATATTTCTCCTATTTATTTAACTGATAAAGCCTTAATAATCCTTTGAGTGAGAGTGCGCGGTCAACCACGTCTATAATCTTAGTTCCACCGCTTGTTACGAGCTGACTCATACCGCCCGTTGCAATAACCTTAACGTTATCATAACCGCTTTCCGCTTTCATCTTTGCAACGATACCTTCTACAAGCCCCGTAAAGCCGTATATTACGCCGGCTTGCATATTCTCTATGGTTGACCTACCGATGATGGTTTGCGGGCGAATAAGCTCAATTCTTGGGAGTTTTGCCGCCGTGTTCGTTAGCGACTCTGCGCTGGACTTAATTCCGGGCGCAATTGCTCCGCCAAGGAAGTTGCCGTTTTCGTCTATCATACCAAAAGTGGTAGCCGAGCCGAAGTCAACGGTTATAGCGGGACCGCCGTAGCAATAATGCGCTCCGACCGCGTTTATGATACGGTCTGCGCCAAGTTCTGCGGGATTTAGGTAATGCAAATCTATGCCGAGATTGATTTTATTGGAAACCATAATCGGCTTGATGTTGGTGTAATACGAGCACATATGTTCAATCGTATAGTTGAGCGCAGGAGCAACTGAACTTATGATGATACCTTCAACTTCGGCAAAGCTAAAGCCTTGTGAAGAAAGAAGGTCCATAAAAACCATACCATACTCGTCGGCAGTTTTCTTATGGTCGGTAGCGACACGCCAAGTACGAACGATATCTCCGTCCACAACTGCGCCTATTTTTATGTTAGTATTACCTATATCTAAAAGAAGAATCATATTATACTCCTTTATATCGTAAAGATTTTACCACAAAGTAGCATTTTAGTCAACAAAGTTTAGTTGTAAAGAATAAATCTTGCTATTACAAAGCGTTTATTATCGTCAATTTCTAAATAGACGTAAAAAAAGCACTCCTGACGGAGTGCTTTTCTTTGCGTTTAGTTATTAAACAAGTTCAATGATACACATTTCTGCATCATCACCACGGCGTGCGCCGAGCTTGATGATACGGGTGTAACCGCCCTTTTGACCGAGTTCTTCAGCGCGCTTTGCATACTTGGGTGCATATTCGCGGAACATCTTTTCGATCAAAGGATGCTTAACGTCAGCGGTACGTTTTTTGAAATCTGCCTTCTTTTCTTTGTCAGCTTGGATTTCTTGAAGGTCTTCTAGAGTTGCCATCATCTTACGACGAGCAGCAAGCTTCTTGGGACCGTCGTTAACGAATTCAACGTCAAACTTTTCATCCTTTTGGTTGAGCTTTTGCTTGGTTACGGTAACGGTATCTTCATAGGTATTGATAGCTAGGGTTAGCATCTTTTCTGCTACCTTTCTAACTTCCTTTGCTCTTTCAACGGTGGTTTCAATTTTGCCGTTCCAAAGAAGTTCAGAAGCTTGGCTATATACCAATTGGGTTCTAAGGTCAGTTCTTCTTCCTAATTTTCTGTTAATTGCCATAATTATACTCCTTTAGTCTTCCTTGCTTGCTAGGGTCTTGCCAATGCCTTCGAGTTTGCGGATAACTTCATCGAGGGACTTTCTACCAAGGTTACGTACCTTAAGCATATCTTCTTCGGTCTTCTTGGTTAGGTCTTCTACGGTGTAGATACCAGCGCGCTTTAAGCAGTTAAGGGGTCTAACGCTAAGGTCGAGCTCTTCGATGCTCATATAAAGAACCTTATCGTTGTCCTTATCGTCACGGCTGATGAGGATATCTCTGCCGTTCATGCCTTCTAGTAGGTCGATGAATAGCTTGAGGTGGTCGCTCATAACCTTAGATGCAAGTGATACTACCTCACTGGGGGTAGCGGTTGCGTTAGTCTTAACGTTTAATCTCAATTTGTCGTAGTCGATAGATTGCTCTACGCGGGTGCTTTCAACCGAGTAGCTAGCTGCAACAACGGGAGAGAACAATGAATCAATAGCGATGTAGCCGATGGGGGTCTTAGCGGTCTTGTTGTTCTTTGCGGAAACGTAACCTCTACCACAGCCAACGGTAAGTTCCATGCTGAGAGATGCGCCTTCTTCGATGGTGCAAATGTAAGCTTCGGGGTTCTTTACTTCGATTCCGGTGGGGAAATCGATGTCACCTGCGCTAACAACGCCGGCAGTATTGCGAACTAGTGTTACGACGGAATCTTCAAAGTTTTCGGGGTCGAGAACCTTGATTGCAACTTCCTTAAGGTTAAGGATGATTTCTGCAACGTCTTCACGAACGCCGGGGATGGTGCTAAATTCATGAGCAACGCCTTCTATTTTGATGCCTTTGATAGCAGCGCCGGGAAGAGCCATGCAGAGAACTCTGCGAAGGCAGTTACCAACGGTAGTACCAAAACCTCTTTCCAAAGGTTCAACAACGAAAGTTGCTTCGGAGCCGTTAGCATTTTCATCAACGACGATACTGGGCTTGAAAATTTCCAACATAATCTGTTCCTCCTATCCGGATTATTTAGAGTACAATTCGACGATAAGATGTTCTGCGATAGATAGATCAACGTCTTCACGGGTGGGCATAGCTTCTACTTTGCCGGTTAGGGTTTCGGTATCAAAAGAAACCCACTTGGGAAGGTTAGCAATCTTTGCGCCCTTGAGTTCTACGAAGAAGGGCTTTTCTTTCTTGCTTTCCTTAACAGCGATTACGTCACCTTCTTTAACTAGGTAGGAAGGAATATCTACTACCTTGCCGTTAACGGTGATGTGACCGTGTGCAACAAGTTGTCTGGATTGTGCTCTGGATGAGCCGATGCACATACGATAAACGACGTTATCAAGTCTTCTTTCGATAAGGATGAGCATGTTTTCGCCGGTTACGCCACGCATGTTGGCTGCCATTTCATAATACATATGGAATTGCTTTTCTAGCAAACCATAGCTTCTCTTTGCTTTTTGCTTTTCACGCAATTGTAGGCTATAGCCGGATTGTTTTTTGCGTGCTGCACCGTGTTGTCCGGGTGCTACGGGACGCTTGTCAAGCGCGCAGTTAGCGCTCAAGCAACGGTCACCTTTAAGGAATAATTTGCAACCTTCACGTCTGCAAAGTTTGCATACGGGTCCTGTATATCTTGCCATATTAATATCCTCCTAAAATTACAGTCTTCTACGCTTGGGGGGTCTGCAGCCGTTGTGAGGGATGGGAGATACGTCTTGTATCTTGGTAACCTCGATATCTGCAACTGCCATTGCGCGAATAGCGGACTCTCTGCCTTGTCCGGGTCCTTTAACGAAAACTTCTACCTTACGGATGCCGTGTTCCTTAGCGGACTTAGCAGCATCTTCTGCTACGAGTTGAGCAGCGTAAGGAGTAGATTTACGGCTACCCTTTAGGCCGAGCTTACCAGCGGATGACCAAGCAATAGTATTGCCGTTCATGTCGGTAAATGTAACGATAGTGTTATTGAAAGAAGCGTGGATATGTACTTGGCCTTTTTCAATATGTTTTAAGTCTTTTCTTCTCTTAATTTGACTTCTTCTTACTGCCATAGTTCAAGCCTCCTACTATTTCTTCTTAACGCGACCAACAGTACGTTTCTTACCTTTACGGGTACGAGCGTTTTGTTTGGTTCTTTGTCCACGGACAGGGAGTCCCTTTCTGTGTCTTACGCCACGGTAGCAACCGATTTCCATAAGACGCTTGAT
>JAZRAN010000163.1:0-5190 GCA_045634605.1 Candidatus Stercoripulliclostridium sp.
AATCGGCATTAGAAGAAACGTCATTGCCGTTTTCATCCAAGAAAATATAACTTGCAGAATAAGGTTTAGAGCTTATTATACCACTAGGTATTACGTTCTTACCGCTCAAACTAGGTTTCTTACCTAGTCCTGCGAATTCGCCGACGTAACTATCAAGGTTTACACTAACCTTCCTTTTGGTTATCGTTCCCACTCCGGTCATATCGACAGGAGCAATATAGTTGCCTGCATCTTTACCGCTAAGAGTAAACGTATAAGATACGTTCGTGCTAACGTATCCGCCTTCGCTATCAAGAACGATATCGTTGATGGCAAACTTCATAGTTGCGTTAACGTATGCTTCGTCTTCTGCTACTTTATTTTCTACTTTAGCATTATTTACGCTCGCCACGGTTGCGCTATCAGTGCCATCCCACTCCTTCGTATTTTGTAACGCATCTAATGGAACGCTTAACTGACATTTATTGATATGTATCAACCCATTTTTAGCGCCCATTCTAATGCCGTCTTTATTTTGATAAATGACGGTATAGGAATAATTTTCGCTAGGCGTTTGATTTGCTTTAACGGGAGCAGAACCGCCACTATAATTTACGATTATAGAATAATCTTCCGGCTTATCCAGTTTGTCAACGGGGAATTTTACAGCTTCGCCGTTATAAGTGTGGTCTTTTTGGAAAACGCTATCATCCCAAGTAATTACTTCTATATCAATTTCCAAAACGACTAGGTCAGCTAGCATTGTCGCTCTATATTCGACGTAAGAACTATTTCCATCGTAGGAAAACGCAACGTTTTCTAAATCAACAACCGCGCTATTTGATTTGGGAATAATACCTTTTACGTACGCGCCGTCACGTACGCTGATTTTCAAACTAATACTTTGGCCAACGTAAAACTTTGTATTGCCTGACTCAAAAGTAGGTGCCGTTACGACAAATCCGGAATCAATTTCATCCTTAAAAGCCGCGCTAATCGGTTTTACAAAACGAGCATAAACCACGCTATCGGAAACTTCTCTTTGTGCGGTAGCGTATACGCTTTCTTCACAAACGGCGCTCTCATCAGCCTTTTTATAAACGATTTCGAACCCTTGTTCGCCGTACGCTTGCGCTACGCTTCCCGTAAACGAAATATTTCCTTCCGCGTCCTTACTTGCTTTTACAACTCCGTAAGTTTCATCATATAGTAACGCGCTTCCAAAACCATTTGTGGAAGTAAATTGATTGCTTTCATTGGCTAGATACCATACGTTATTCATCGTTTGCGGTCTGTTGCCTTGATATCCACCGATTATTCCGTATACTCCGCCATTGTTGTATCCGCGCAAAGCAAGTTTAGCGCAAGACAAGACGTTTTCATAGTCGCCTTTATCCGTTAGCCCGACTACGCCACCGCATCTTCCTTGAGCGCTGACGTTTGCGGACGTTTTCACGTTGGAAATCTTACCACCGGCATTATAACCTACGAGAGAGCCTACGCATCTAACACCCGTAACCGAGCAAGTATCGTCAAGAGTAAGAGACGTAATCGTAGACGCGCTACCTACGTAACCGAACAGGCCTAGATATTCTACTTCGTCAAGCGTTTCTTCTATCAATAGCCCGGATATAGTGTTGTTTCCGCCATCATAGTATCCTTGGAAAGGAGTATTGTTGTTGTAACTGCCGATAGGATAAAATCGTGACGATAAATTTAGGTTAGCCGTTTGTAAGAAATATTTTCCTTCGTAAGTTTCACCCAGTTTAGATACTGCATTTTGTAAATTTTTGAGTTCGACTTCGCCGTTAATCCTATAAGGATTATTCTTAGTTCCCCACTCTTCGTTAGAAACTGAATCGATTCCATACATACGTTCAGAACAAGCGGTTTCTAGTTTTTTACGGAGAGCGACGTTTTCACTTTCGCTATCCAATCTCTTTTTGAACACTTCTTGTAATGGGGCTACGTAAGAAGAATGATTCTTAACGATAAAGGCATCGCGTGACCAATTCTTGTTCGCTCCAAACAATGCTTGTAGGTTGTTATCGTTAAACTCTACTCTTTGAACGCCCTTTGCTCTTTGTTGGTCTAACATAACGGGAGATTTGTCGATTGAACTATTAGTACTGTCTGCTTGAGCTATATTAAAATAACCTATTGCGCTGAGTCCCGCGTTGTTGGCTACGTTAAAGAACGTTCCCATAGGCGTTGATTTTGATTCATCCGTATATCTTCCGCCGATAATGCCACCAAAATTTCCGGGAGTTGAGTTAATAGCATCAACAGTGCCTATGGCATAAGAATATTGTAGCGTACTGTGATTTGCTCCTACTATACCGCCTACGTTAGCGCGCATAGCGGTTGCCGTCAACTTTGCATTGCTAAACGAAAACTCTACTACACCTTTGTTGACGCCCGCAATTCCCCCTACGTTTTGCGACGCATTAACCGTGCCGTGATAAAAACTATTTTCCACTCTACCTAGGTTATATCCTACGATTCCGCCGACGTTGGAATATCCGTAAGCCATAACGCTAGCGTTAACGACGCCTAGCGACATAATGCGAGCGTTTTCCGTCACCTTACCGAACAAGCCTGCATTATTTCCGCTTGCCACTATTGAAACTCCGCTAAGAACGTGGCCTTTACCATCAAGATGTCCGTTAAAAGGACGCTCTTCCGTACCTATTGGCGAAAGCGTCTTGCCGTTCAAATTTTCGCTCGACAAATCCAAGTCGGATTCTAGGTCGTAACAATAGTTAAGATACTCTTCGGGCGCAGATGGGTCGTTTACCTTTTCCATAAAGAAAAGGAAGTCGTCTACGGTAACTATGTGCTTAGGGCTACCATGAACGCCATCGCCTTCCAAAGACGTTGTTTCCGCGCTTGCGATTAGTCGCTCGCTAGTGGGCGCGCGTAAAGAAAAAGCGCACGCTAAAACGAGCAAGAATAGTATGGGCAGTATTACAAAACTGAGTCGGCTTTTGTTTCTTATCATACAGACACCTTTAATATATATTTATACGTATATAATTTTATCACACGCGCGTATAAATTTCAAGAGAAAATTTAAATTCTTACATTAAGTAGATTTTTAAAAGAAAATCTTTTAAAAATAAAAAAGGACGCCTTGCTTGCTTTTGAGCATTTAAGGTGTCCTATACGTAATTTTGGGTTTCCTAAATTCGCTATTTTCTTGACTCTACCGCTTCGTATATCGCTCTCCAAAGAGATAGTCCGCTATCCCACGGCATATCGCAAGTATAGTGCCAAACCATTACTCCGCCTATTCCTTGGTCAATACAATAAGTTACTTTATCATAAATCATTTGATAACTGTTGTAATACGTTGGTGGCAGTAATTCGCCATTGTGGTATTCGTCATACTTGACGTTATTAAATTTGCCCAGGCTTTCCGCGACTCCCTTATATTCTCCCCAATATCCTCTACCATCCGTAGGTCTTGAGTAGAAAGGTAATCCTAAGTTGACGTCACCTACGTCTGTATACGTATAAGTTGCATCCTTACCAAAGACGTCGTTTATCGTATCAATATTCTTGAAGAAATCATAGCAACTGGTTGAGAAAGTAGAATGATAATGATGGGGGTCTTCTCTCATTTCATCATAATTCATACTTTCTACCCAATCAACGCATTCCATAAGCGCTTTGTCAAATATAAACGGCTTATATACCGCCCAAGTTCCTAGCGCAATAGTCATCAAAGAGCCTGCGGGCATTCCTTCTTTGAGAGAACGGCATGCTTCAAACATATTCGCATATTGTTCGATGGTTTCCGGATATTCATAGTCGAACGATAGTCCGTCCAAATCATATTTTTCCCTAAAAGCTAATGCGTTTTTCACAAAATTCTCTTTATGAGTTGTAAAAACGCTTTCGTGAATGGCAATTTGACTTAGTCCGCTTCCGTTTTGGTCTTGTCCTAGCAACGTTGCAACTATTGTCGTTCCATCTTCTATTACTTCTCTTACGTTGGCAAGAGATGTTTCAAAAATAGTTTGACCATCAACCAAAACACCATCAATAACGTTGTCCAAGAAATATATTTCGCCTTCTGCGCTAATAAATACGGTAGAAATCAAGTTAACGTGATTGATTGCCTTAAAATGTTCTTTTTCTAGACTTTCTTTCTTATAGGAATATTGACTTACCACGTAGGCGGTTACCCTAAAATTTCCGTCATGCGTTTTACCCATATTGTAGACTTCTACGTCACTAATATTCCATTCGCCTTCCGCCTTTATTTCCACTCTAATGGATTTTGCCGTAATAGTAGCAAAAGAACAATATCTATACGCTTCTATCAAATCTTGCTTATAGATAAATTTTTCTTGACCTTCTTCGTCCGTATAGTAAATTGAAAACTCGGTTACTTTGCTACCTTCTTCTTTTAAAACTATCGTATTGAAAGTGGTAGGTCCATCAAACGAAAGGATAAATCCATTTTCATAGTCTCCTCTAACCGCTTGGTCTGCGTAATCAACTTCATAATTGGTAAAGTTAACTTCCGACTCGGTATTGCGACCCGCAACGGCTATGCCGACAGCAAAAGAAACAGCTAACACTAACACAACTATCAAAACGGAAATTCTTCTCATAGTTACTCCTAAACCTTATTTGCTTTTTACGTAAACAATCAGTCCTTGACCGGCCTTCAACTTCATAGGCTTACCAAAGTTAACTTTCTTTGCCGTTTGTAAACCTTCTATTTCCGGCGCTTTGACTTTTTTACCCGACGAAGTGTAACCGAATTTATTTTCGATGCCCACTTCAAAACTCGTAGTCTTATTGTTTGCGTTGTAGAATACGGCTATCATATCTGCACCGTTAATGTATGATGAGCAATAAACGTTTTGATTGTCGACTTTGAACGGATTACTCTTGTCCCAAAAACCTTTGAATTCCGCGTTTTCCATTCCAAACTCATCAAACAACTTATTGATGTCCGCTATCGCCCTACTATACGTTTCATCTTCGCCATACTTAGGCATCATACAATAAATCAAACTTCTGGTTATACCAGCTTTAACGTGCGTATCTGCGCCTATTCCATAAAGTATACCGCTTGCTTCCGTCAACACGTAATCCGGACTGCGACCTAGGTCATAACCTTCCCCTACGTATAATTTATTAACAAAAGGCAACACGTTGACGTATGCGTTAAGGGTGTTAACGTAGCCGTTCTTT
>JAZRAN010000164.1:0-2793 GCA_045634605.1 Candidatus Stercoripulliclostridium sp.
TGACTAAATATAGCGTTAAAAAAGACGATTTCGTTATGATAATAGCTGGTAAAGACAAGGGTAAGACTGCTCAAGTTACTGCTGTTAACACCGAAGCTCATCGCGTACTAGTAGAAGGCGAAGGTCTTGTAACCGTTAACACCAAGGCAGTTAAGGCAAGAAAGGCTAACGATCAAGGCGGTTTGATTAAGCAACCCGGTAGCGTTGATATTTCCAACGTAATGCCCATTTGCTCCGCTTGTGACAAGCCCACCCGCGTTGGATACCGTCTAGAAGATGGCAAGAGAGTTCGTTACTGCAAGAAGTGTGGCGCTGTTCTCGTAACCAAGAAGGCTCAAAAGGCTAAGAAGGCTACCAAGGCTGCAGTTCGTAAGAAAGCAGTTAAGGCTGAAACCACCGAAACCGCAGCAGAATAATAGGAGGCAATTTATAAATGGCTAAAAAAGTTGAAAATGCTGCTGCTGTAAGAGAAATCAGCAGACTAGAAGTTAAATATAAAGAAGAAGTTGTTCCCGCTCTTATGAAGACCTTTGGTTACAGCACTGTTATGCAAGTACCGAAGCTCGACAAAATAGTTCTTAACATGCGCTTTGGCGACATCAAAGAAAACTCCAAGAGCATGCAACTCGCAACCGCAGAACTAGAAAAGATAGCAGGTCAAAAAGCAGTTGCTACCATGGCTAAGAAATCCGTTGCTAACTTTAAAGTTAGAGAAGGACAACAAGTTGGCGTTATGGTAACCCTACGTAGAGATAAGATGTGGAATTTCCTAGACAAACTTATCTCCATCGCTCTTCCCCGTGTTCGTGACTTTAAGGGCGTAAGCGATAAGTCCTTTGACGGTAGAGGTAACTACACTCTCGGTATCAAAGAACAACTTATCTTCCCCGAAATTTCTTATGAACAAATCGAGAAGGTTAGAGGTTTTGACTGCTGTGTAACCACCACGGCTAACACCGACGAAGAAGCTAAAGAACTCTTAAGACTTCTTGGCGTTCCTTTCGTAAAGTAGGAGGTTTATTAAAATGGCAAAGAAATCAATGATTAATAAACAACAAAAAAAGCAAAAGTATTCCACTCGTGAATATACCCGTTGCTCTATTTGCGGTAGACCCCACGCTGTTCTCCGCAAGTACGGCATCTGCAGAATTTGCTTCAGAGAACTTGCATACAAGGGCGAAATACCCGGTGTTCGCAAGGCAAGTTGGTAGGAGGATAAACAAATGACTATTACAGATCCCATTGCTGATATGCTAACTCGCATCCGTAACGCTCTAACCGCTAAGAAAGAAAGCGTAGACGTTCCCAGCTCCAAAATCAAGGCTGCGATTGCTGATATTTTAGTACAAGAAGGTTACATCAAGAGCGCTTCCATCGTTAAGGTAGAAGGTCAAGTTCAAGACGTTATCCACATCGAACTTAAGTACACCGCTAACAAAGAAAAAGTTATCAACGGTCTTAAGAAGATTTCCAAACCCGGTCTACGCGTTTACGCAAAGAGTGACGCTCTACCCAAGGTTCTCGGTGGTCTAGGTATTGCTATCATCTCCACCTCCAAGGGCATCATGACCGATAAACAAGCTCGCGCTATCCGCGCCGGCGGCGAAGTTCTCGCTTACGTATGGTAGGAGGTTTGATATGTCAAGAATAGGTAGAAATCCCATCAAAGTTCCCGCAAGCGTTAAGGTAGAATATGCAAACGGCGTTGTTACCGTAAGCGGACCTCTCGGCACCCTTACCCAAGCTATCGAAAACAGCAAGATCAACGTTTCTGTTGAAGGCGACGTTGTTACCGTATCTCGCGTTAGCGAAGCTAAAGAAGTTAAGGCTGCTCACGGTCTTTACCGCGCTCTTATCCAAAATATGGTTATCGGCGTAGAAAAAGGTTACTCCAAGAACCTCATCATCAGCGGTGTTGGTTGGAAGGCAGTAGCTCAAGGCACCAAAGTTGTTCTTTCCCTCGGCTTCTCTCACACTATTGACGTAGTTGCTCCGGAAGGCATCAAAGTAGAAATCGTTAGCCCCACCGAACTTTGCATCAAAGGTATCGACAAGGTTAAGGTTGGCCAATTTGCAGCAGACATCAAAGCTCTTCGCAAACCCGAACCCTACCATGGCTACGGTATCCGCTACAAGGATGAAGTAATCCTACGTAAGGAAGGCAAGACCGCAGGTAAATAAAGGAGTATCTAGATTATGTTAAAGAAAGCAAATAAGAATAAAATCAGACTTAAAAGACACGCTCGTCTCCGCCATACCCTAAAGGGTACGGCAGAGATGCCCCGTCTTTGCGTAACCAGATCCACCACTAACATCTATGCTCAAATCATCGATGATACTAAGGGCATCACCCTTTGCGCAGCTAACACTCTACAAGCAGACGTTAAGGCTCTCGTAGAAGGCAAGAACAAGGTTGAAGCAGCAAAAATCGTTGGTATCGAACTAGGTAAAAAGGCTATCGAAGCAGGCATCAAAGCTGTTGTTTTCGATAGAGGTGGTTACATCTATACCGGTCGTGTAGCAGCTCTCGCTGATGGCGCTAGAGAAGCAGGACTTGACTTTTAGGAGAATAGAATTATGGCAAGAAATGATAGAGAAAGATTTAATAGAGAACCCAAAGACGATCTCATTAAAAAGACCATTACTATTCGTCGCGTAACCAAGGTTGTTAAGGGTGGTAGAACCATGCGTTTTAGCGCTCTAGTAGTTTGCGGTGACGGTAAAGGCAGAGTAGGTATCGGCATGGGTAAAGCAGCAGAAGTTCCGGAAGCAATCGAAAAGGCTCAAAAGGCA
>JAZRAN010000165.1:0-6349 GCA_045634605.1 Candidatus Stercoripulliclostridium sp.
GCAAAGAAAAACTTTTCCTAAAGTCCGCAAGTTTAGGCTTTACGCTTGCGTTCACCGACTTAGGATACGTTTATGAAGGTTTAGGCAACGAAGCAGAGAGCCTAAAATGGTTTGAACTTGGCGCAAAGTATTGTTCTCCCGACGCATGCGTAGAACTTGGAAAACGATATCCGAACAAAGAATACGATTATTTGGTAAGGTGTTACGACCAATACAAAGTTTCCGTGGACGTCATTATGCGCTTATGCAGAGTGATAAAAAGGGAACTGAGTTCCAACGCCGTGATGAGCGCGGACGTAAGAAAGGAAAGGGAAAGCACGCTTTTTGATGCCCTTACGCGCGCTATCCTAAACTACTCGACGATAGAATCGGACGGCGCGAGCGAAGTGGTGGAAGCAAGGCTAATGCTAGCAGAACTCATTTTTGACGGCAAACTGGCGCTTGATGGAGTATTTGCGTACGCTTTATGCGAGTTATGCGGAGAAAGCGGAAAGGCGCTAAGGGGTAAAGCGGAAGCCTACAAGAAGAACGAACTTGCCAGAATTAAGAAGGTTCTCACGCCCAAGATAGAATACTCCTACAAGCTACTCAACTGCGAGCGTATGGAAAAGACGGACAAAGAAAGGGCAAGGAAGGAAGCCTTGGAGCTTGCTCGACTGGAAGAAGAAATGCGCAAGGAAAGGGAGCGTCAAGAAGCCGAAGCTCGCAAGAGAGCGGAAGAAGAAAGGCTTGTCCGTGAGCGTCAAAAAGAGTTGGAGCGCAAGAAGTGGGAAGACCCCTTGGGACTTGATAAAAATCCCGAATATACTAGATATAAGGGTCAAAGCGAAGCAAAATACAGGGAAGGCGTTGCCTTATATGAAAAGGCATTAAAGGCTTGCGGAGAAGAAGCCGTTGTCAAAGCGCTAACCCTTGCAGGCGAAGCGGAACATAAAAAGGCTATGACGGCGCTTGCCGAGTATTATCACAAGAAAGACGAAGCGCAAGCGAAGATATGGGTAGAGAAGTGCGCCAAGCATTATGACGTAAGCTATCTTCTTGGCGCTAGGTGGAAGTGGACTATTGAAGAGAGCTTGCTTTATATGTCTTCTAAGGTTGAGTCCGTGCAAAATATAGCGGGTAAGACGCTTGCCGATATGAAGGTCAAGAGATACTCTCAAGCAGAGCAATCCGCCTTAAAAACGCTTGCCGAAGGTGGCAATATATATGCGGTAAGAGCGTACGCAAAGTGCGTTAAAGGTAAAGACCTAAGGGAGTGGGAAAAGTACGCCTATAAGCTAGCGCTAGACGGCGATGATGAAGCTATAAAGAGCATAGTAGCAAGTGAAGGCGACCTAAAAGCAACTAGTTCCAAGGAATATATTGCGCTACTTAACTCTCCAAGTTGCTCTCACGTTCCCGTAGTAAGATGGCAACGATATAGAGCTCTTTCAAACCGAGAACTTGCCGATACTCTTGGCGTGGATTATTCGTTAGAAAAGGCGTTTGGATGCCTAAAGGCACTGGAAAAGGATGTTAAATCTAATGATTTGAAGAAACAAGTATTTTTGGAACTTGCCAAGTGTTACGAGTACGGCATAGGTACGGACGTAGCGTTATGGTTTGCGAGCGAGCATTACAAAGGCTACGATGACAAAAAGGCTAAGGACTGCCTAATGCGATATGAAGCCAAGGCGGAAAAGGAAAGGAGAGAAAGGTTTGCTCTAAAGCTTATGGAAAAATATCCTTGCTCCGACCTTAATAGAATAGAAAAAACGCATCCGCATTGGCACGCTAACATAATTGCAAAGTACAAGACTCTTGCGCCGGAAAAACTGGAAGAAGACCTAAAAGCTCGTGACGAATATTTGCGTTTTGGCTTTACTCTTAGCGACTTGTACGAAAGTGACGGCACCTTCAAAGAGTATCAAGTAAGGGGCGCATATTTGCGCAAAAAAGCGGAAAAGGAAGCGGAAAAAGAGCGTATCCGTAAGGAAAAAGAAGAGCAAGAGCGCATCAAAAGGGCGGAAGAAGAGCGTCAAAAACGCATACAAGCGGAAAGGGAAAGACAAGAAAGAGAAAGGTTATCGGCAAATTCCAAGCCTACTCAAACCGCGACTGCCGTGTCCACCGCAAAGCAGACTCACCCCCAAGAGAGCGCTCCAAAAACGTCTTCGCTTAGCAAAAAGGAGCGTGAGCAAACGGCAATCAACAAGGTACGCTCTCGCTATGGATATACGCCGACCGACAACTATACGGAGCAACTCGAGTACTTTTTCCGTATGTGCGAAGACAAGGACGTCAACAGCCTTGCTCGTCTAAGTTATGGTGAATTAGAAGAAGAAATAGCAAAAAGGTTGGGTGTTTCCACCAATAGAGTTATGTCGGAAAGCACTTTCCTAGCTAAACTAACGGAAAGCATAGAAAAATTCGTATCGTGTTGTCCATCCGTTCAAATTACGGGTATGGATTACGGCACAAAATATCACAACTATTTGGAGCGTGAGCTAGCAGGACTTCCCGTATACGGCGGTACGCTTTACGTAGAAGTAAGTTTCCTACAAGATATCCGTTACTTTAACCCGACAAGCGAGTCCGTATTCTATAAAGAATACGATGCCTTTATGAATCACGAGATATCAAACGTAATGACCTTCGAAAAATACGCCGAAGAAGCGGGCGTATGGCTCCGTGATTACGAGCAACGCATGAACGAAGAGAGTAGCGGTAAGAAAGCTGCGAGAGCGCAAGTTAGAGCGATAGTCAACACCTTGTTTTCCGCCTACAACGTAGTATGCGTAAAGCCGATAGGAGCAAGAAAGAAGCTCAAGTATCACGGCGCCGTGGTAGCCTTTATACCGACGAAGGTTAAGGTTACGTTTAACTTCTGGGGAAATTAAAACGCATTATTTTGGCGAATTACTTCACAAAACCAAGTCTCCCTGCAGGGCGCAGTAGGTCAACTACAGCAACCCTTTGGGAGACTTTCTTTTGCTCGTACTTCATCCAAACTAACACGTTTTATTAAATGCGGAATTATGAATTAAAAAAGACAAGCCGTTGCTTGTCTTTTTTTCTATCTTTTTTCTATTATTTCTCTTGTGTTAACAAGGAATTTCTTAGTCTGTCGGAATCTTTATATACGAAGAAAATCGGTATAAATGCAAAGATTGCTATTACGGACGCTGCAAGGAAGATTTCAAAGGGCGGTAGATAGTCAACGGATTGGTTATCTACTTCCATAAGGTTGATTATCATAGTAATCAAAGGACCGATTAGCATAGGAAGAAGTACGCTAAAGCACATTCTTACGCCTTGGAATCTACCTTCGCTACCCTTGGGAATATAGTCTTGGAAGGATGACATCAATGCTGCGCCACCGCTTAGGAGAGCGCCCAACATAAAGGTACCTGCAACAACTAGCACGTAAACGTAACTTTCTTGGGGCATATACTTCATAAGATATATGAGTAGGGTACTTAATACTACGATAACGACTAGGGGGAAGTAGAAGTGTTTTCTACCTAGTTTATCGCTTAGCATACCGCTGACTGCGGTAAATCCGCCTGCAAGGACTATGACGATAGCAAGGGGGATGATGAAGTCTTTTATGCCCAAAGTATTGGTTATAAAGTTGATGAGATAAGAGAAGAAAGTTTGTTGAGAAATGCCCAAAATACAACTTGCGGTCAAGCAGATATATAGCATTTTGTTATCTTTAACAACGCTTGGACGGAATCCATAGAAGGTTTCTTTTAGGTAGTCGGGGTTAGCGTTGGGCTTTACGTTGGGGCTATCCTTCATAATGAAAATTGCAATTATACCTGCAATAATGGGGAATACGCCGAGAATTATGAAGAATAGGGCGTTAGTATCGTTCTCAGGATTGTATAGGAACATAGCGAGCACAAAAACGATAACGAAAGCGAGAATGCTGAATACGGAGTTGATAGCGTTAACTTTACCGCGGTTAGTGGTGTCGGTTACGTCAACTACCCAAGTTGAGAAAGCTGCATCGTTGGCGGTAGAGCCAAAGAAGGTCATAATGCAGTCGAATATAACGAGTAGGGTTGCAACAAGACCTAGCGTCTTAGCGGACGGGGACATAGGGATAACGGCAAAGAGCATAATGGTTACGCCCCAAGCGATATAGCCGTATGCTATAAATGGTTTACGCTTACCGATTTTATCGATAAAACCGCCTGCGAATATGGTTGTTGCGGTAGCGGTTATAGCGGAAAGCCAAATCATAAGGGTGCTTACTACGGTAGCAAGGTCTTGACGATGGACGTTAGAGAAAATATCTTGCGCAAGGGTAGCGAAGTACATATTTTCTACCGACCAAGCGATTTGACCTATAAGCCCGAAGATGATGGCGCAAGTCCAAATCTTACCGCTGAGTTTCGTAGTGGTGCGTTGAGAATTTTCGTTCATAAATTTCTCCCGATAATATTTAATACTATATTAGTTTATCACAATAAAAATTTATATGCAAGAGTAAAATAAATTCAGAATTAAGAATGCAGAATTCAGAATTATGTTCGCTAACGCGACCGCAATGATGACTGCTACGCAGTCGCAATTATGCTTTGCTTACGCAAACCGCAATTATGTTCCCAAAGGGAACGCAGTCTTCGTTACGTTTTACTCCACTCACAAGGAAAATTATTATAAAAATCATTGTGAGCGGAGCGTTAGCGGAGTGAAGCCGTGTTTCCAAAGGAAACATTTCGCGTACGAGTATAACGAGTACATATCGCGTACGAGCAAGGCGAAGTACTTTAATGCGTTTCCGTTAGGAAACTTTATTGCGTGCAAGCCTTAGCGCGCACTTAATCGCCACCGACAAGGTGGTAGTTATCGCCTACGAAGTAGGTAGTTAACGCAAATGCAAATGCTCTACTCTCGTCCTTGTTTGTGTAGCGTAGCGGAACAAATCGCATTTTGCATTTTGCATTTTGCATTAAAAAAGACAAGCCTTTGCTTGCCTTTTTATAGCGTGTTTTTTAAGTGAGTGTGCGGTATTCCGTCTTCTAGATACTCATCCCCCAACCCAACGAAACCAACCTTTTCATAAAGGGATTTACAATATATTTGAGCGCCGACGATTACTTCTCTTGCAAGTAACTTTTCTTTGGCGACTTCTAGGCAAGACTTCAATAAGGCGGTAGCTATACCTTGACGGCGTTTTTTACATACCACTCTACCTATAGAAACGGTATCGTATCTACCAACGGGAAGCACTCTTGCGCAAGCGATTATACCGCTTTCATCCTTTGCGTAAACGTGGTAGGCGTCCTTATCATAGTCGTCAACGTCTTGATATGGGCAATTTTGCTCCACAACGAAAATTTCTATGCGGAGTTTATAGATTTCGTGGAGTTCGCTTGCGGTAAGTTCATTAAAATGTTTTACGATAATTTCCATAATTCTAATAAAAAATGATTTTTATTATAAAATAACCGATAATTAGTATCATTCCCGTCAAAGCAAGGATACCGCCAAGGTCCATTTTACCGCCTTGACGATGCTCTTGATTTTTCTTTTTTACCCACTCGCTATACGATACCTTACCACCTTGATGAGTAGGGCCTTTTTCTAGGCTATTACTTAATTCGTGGTGTATAGCGCTGTCCTTATAATCGTGTTTGCCGTCGCCGTTTATATCGTACATAATTGCTCCCAACCTTTTATATTTTTATTATATCAAAAAGGCAAATGGAAATCAACTTATTGACTTATATATGCTTTACGGCTACTTTCTCCCAAGAGCCTTTAGTATCTCTATCATTTCCGGGGTAAGCATACCTTGGAGTTTTTTTAGGTCGGGATTTGTAGGCTCGTGAGTAGGGGGAGTGGGAGCGTTATTACCACTAGCTCCGCTACTTTGAAGCGCAGTCATCATTTGCATAAGACTTACCATATCAAGCCCGCCTTTCTTGTTACCGCCACCCATCACATTGAGTAGGCTCGACATATCGGGCATACCACCGCCCTTTTTTCCACCGCCGTTCATCATCATAAGTAGCGGTAACATACTAGTTAAATCCATATATCTCCCTAATTTTTGAGTGTGTTTACAAGTTCCTTCATCCTTTCCGCTTGCTCCTTGGAAAGAAGTGGCGCAACCTTTTCTAAAAAGCCGTCCAAGACACCGTTATCGAGTTCGCCCGAGCGCCTGCCTTCTTCCGCTGTCTTAAAAAGTTCTTGCATAAGGCTCGCTTCGTCCATTTTTGAGTACTTTCTAACGGCTTCTTCCGGAGTCAAACGCTCCTTTTTACCTTTGTTCTTACGCTTAATATATTCGTTTACGTCCATAAATATTCTCCTAAATTAAAATATGCAACGAAAACAAAAAAAGTTCCCAAAG
>JAZRAN010000166.1:0-2040 GCA_045634605.1 Candidatus Stercoripulliclostridium sp.
AAAGACTCACTTCGTTCGAATTATAGTTCGCTTTGCTCACATTATAGCCAAAACGAGCTTGACATTTTGCTTGGGCAAAAGCCCAGCACCTTGATTTTAGTTGGTTTTTGTACTATAATGTAAGCAAGAGATAGGCTTGGACAAATGAGCGCAAGAAATATCAAGAATTTTTGTTGGTAGCGTGGTAAAATGTTCTTGTTAGGAAGTAGAATATGGATTGGATTAATACGATTAAAGGAACGATTTCATACATAGAAAACAATCTGTGTGATACAATATGCGCCGATGAAATCGCAAGCAAAACGGGTATATCGTCATATTATCTACAAAAGGGTTTTAAGCTGATGACGGGATATACTATTGCCGAGTATATAAAAAACAGAAGACTATATTTGGCTGGTGTAGAACTTGTCTCGGGAAATGATAAAATCATAGACGTTGCTTATAAGTACGGATATGAAACGCCCGAGAGTTTTACGAAGGCCTTTTTTAGATTTCACGGCTTTAACCCGTCAAGGACGAAGGAAAACGTCAAAAATCTAAAGGTATTTTTACCGCTAAAGGTTACAATCGTTATAGAAGGTGGAGAGAGTATGGATTATACTATAGAGAAAAAGGACGCTACAACGTTTATTGGTTTCGTTAGGGAGTTTGACGTCAAGACGTCATATCAAGATATCCCAAAGTTTTGGGATGAAATAAACGAAAAAGTAATGGCTCCGCTACAAAATAGAGATTTTGAGCCTAAGAGCGATATAGAAAAAGCCATAGTTGATAACGTTATTTGCGAATATGGTATTTGCATAGAAGAAGACGTAAAGAGTGGCGGAAAGTTCAAGTATATGATTGGCGGAAAATATAATGGCGGTGACGTGCCGGAAGGTATGGAGTTATACGAAGTACCGGCTCTTGAGTGGGCAATATTCAACGTCGTAGGACCTATGCCGGGGGCTCTGCAAAGCGTAAACTCCAAGATATATAAGGAGTGGCTACCGAGTAGTGAATACAGCATTGCAACCGGCGTTGATATAGAGTGGTATAGCGACGGCGATACGCAAGACGCGAATTATCAAAGCGCAATTTGGATACCTATTAAAAAGTAGCGGTAAAGACAAGGACGAACTTTAAGTTCGTCTTTTTTATTAAAAACGAAATAAAACGGCATTGAAAACGCCTTGGAAGTATGCTAAAATGATATTACTAAACAAGCGGAGACTATAATGGAGTGGTTTAACGTATACGGCTTGGCTTTTATGGCCGTCATTATGATACCCAACGTCATCTTTGCGATAAAAGGAAAGGCGGGCGACGGAAAGTGGAAAAATAAGGCGGTAGAAGTCGTTGAGCAAATAGGTAGATTCGGTTGCTTGGCTTTTATGGTGGTTAATATCCCTTACACTTGGTTTGGTTGGTGGTCGGCGGATGCTTTTGCCGTCTATCTTATAGTAAACGCAATCCTTATAGTCGCATATTGCATAATATGGGCGATTTGTTGGAATAGGAACGGGCTATTCAAGGCGCTGGCGCTGTCCGCTATCCCCGCAGTAGTCTTTTTGTTTAGTGGTATAATGAGTAGGTCGATATTATTGCTCGTTTCGGCTCTGATTTTTGCGCCTACGCACGTATTAATTTCATATAAAAATAGGTGAGTATGTTTAGAGAAATAGTTAGAAAGAAACAAAAGTTAGAAAAGACGGAAATCATCCAAATATTAAAGACGGAAAAACGTGGCGTACTATCCGTGTGCGGAGACGACGGCTATCCTTACGGCTTGCCCATAAACTATTGGTATGACGAAGAAAACGAACGTATTTATTTC
This sequence comes from Candidatus Stercoripulliclostridium sp., assembly GCA_045634605.1. Lineage (GTDB taxonomy): Bacteria > Bacillota > Clostridia > Christensenellales > DTU072 > Stercoripulliclostridium_A. The sequence continues at coordinate 1,820 of JAZRAN010000166.1, forward strand.
CATAGTGGAAAAAAGGGACACAAGGTTGACGCCATATCGACAAACGATAAGGTTTCTTTTTGCGTTTACGACAAGGGGTATAAAAAGGACGGAGAGTGGGCGCTTAATATAAAAAGCATCATCGTTTTTGGTAGGATGAGCGTTGTAGAAGACGAAAAAAGGGCGCTCGAAATTTTTAGGAAGTTGAGCCTTAAGTTTACGGATGACATAGAGTATATCGA
>JAZRAN010000167.1:0-8192 GCA_045634605.1 Candidatus Stercoripulliclostridium sp.
GGCATAAAAATGGTATATGACACCAACTTGGAAGAAGGTTATCGCCACGTCACCTTCGAAAGCGTATACAACGGCAAACCTATCAAGTACGACTTCTATGAAGAAATACCCGTTGGGCACGAAAATATAACCATAGTCACGCCCTTCCATAAAAAGAAAAATCAATTCTTCCTTACCACCAAGCAAAATTGCTTGCCTACGGAAGGATTCGTACAAATCGGAGAAAGAAAAATATCCTTCTCCAAAGAAAATACCTTTGGCGTTATGGATTGGGGGCGTGGCATTTGGCCACATAAGTGCGAGTGGTATTGGGGTAACGGCTCAACCTATCTAACCGACAAGGACGGCAACAAGCATACCTTTGGGTTCGAAATCACTTGGCTCATCGGCGACACGTCCTACGCCAGCGAAACCTGCCTTTTCTACGATGGCAAAGCGCACAAAATCGGTAAAGTCGACGTCAAGGAATTCCCCGGTAAAAAAGGTTGGACGGAACCTTGGGAATTCTACTCCGAAGACGGTAGGTTCAATATGGTTATGACACCCTTCTACGACGATCACTCCGCTTTGTTAAACAAAGATATTCTCGGTACCGAGTGTCATCAAGCCCACGGGCTATGGAACGGCAACGTCACGCTCGACGATGGTACCGTACTCGAAATTAAAGATATGTATGCGTTCTGCGAATACGTAAAAAATTCTTGGTAACAAATAAATTTGGGAAATTATGAAATAACTCGTCCTTAGGACAAAAGGAGACAACAATGAAAACTTTTGGTAAAAGACTTGCCGTTTTAGTAGTCGTCCTATGCATCGCCGTCAGTGGCGCAATCATCGGCGTAGTAGGCTCCAAAGCGCTTGAACCTAAACCCGACTTTTCTATTATGGTCATTTCCGACCTTCACGTCTTTGAAGAAGAACACGTCGGCAACTTCTGCGACGATTATCTAGCGTTCGACGCGGCTAGAACCGGTAGAGTAGAGTATCTTGCGGAAAGCGTATTCCGTAACGCTCTCGATAGAATCATCAAGGCAAAACCCAACGCAGTTCTTATCCCCGGCGACATTGTTGACGTTGCAACCCTAAGCACTCACAAAAAGGTTGCTTCCTACCTTAAAGAAGTAGAAGCCCAAGGCATAGAAGTATTCGTTGTTCCCGGCAACCACGACATCGCAGAAAAATCTCCTTCCTTCGCAAATGGGTACCTAGAATACGTTGAAGGGGCGTCCTATGACGACTTTGCTGAAGTTTACGCAGACTTTGGTTATAACCAAGCAATCGACCGCGACACCGACAGCATCTCCTACGCAACCGACCTTGGCGACAAGTATAGAGTAATCTCAATAGACGCTACTCGCGCTAAGGAAGCTATGGGCACAAAGAGCGATAAACTCATCGCTTGGACCGTCAACGCAGTAAAGCAAGCAATAGCCGACGGCAGAACCCCTATCGCTCTCTCTCACTACTCCTTAGTAAGTCACTACGGCGAAATACTAAGCAACTTCACTAACGAAAAAGCATATATCAACGATGCGGAAAACTTCCGCGCTCAACTTATGGAAGCAGGCCTTGAGTACGCTTTCACCGGACATATGCACGCAAGTGATATCGCATCCTTTACCGACAAAGAAGGCAGAACCTTGTACGACGTAGAAACCGCTTCTCTTGCAGCATATCCTTCCCCCATAAGAGAAGTTAACGTTTTCGGCGACGAATTCCGCCTAGAAACCATTTTCCTAGAAAAGATTAAAGCGGATACTATCCCTTCTTATATTAGCGACAGCGAAAGAAATGCAATCCTAAAAGATTACCAAGCATACGCCCTTAAAGCTATCGAAACCGATATGATGGACAATATCGTTGCAGGTAATAAACTCGGCGGTTACGTTGATATGCTCATCGGCGCTTTCGACATCGACCCCACTTCCGACGGCGCAAAAAAACTTAACAAAGATTTAGTAGATACCATCGCGGAACTCATCTACGCTCCCCTTTATGAAAAAGATGCTGATAACGGCCAAATTTGCATAGAAACTATCTGCAAAAAATACGGCGTTCAACTACCCAAAATAGATAAAAAGACCGTTGGCGACGTCATCTTCGGCTTCGTTGGCGAATGGTTCAAGGGCGATGAAGAATTCGTTCTTGATAGTACGGAAGACCAAGTTCTCCGCCTTTGCATATATAGCGCTCTCGACGCTATTGCGGAATTCGACCTTTTCGGTAGACTACACGAATTGCAACCTAACGTAGTCGTAGTAGACCTTACCGAGTCTATGCCCCTACTCTTCAAAGAAGGTAAGCTCGATATGGTAGAAAACAACCTTCTTAGCGCAGCGTTCCAATCCGTTCCCGCTCTCAAAAACAACTCCATCGTAGGCGGACTCGTAAATATGCCTTCTAAGGATATCCTAAAGGCCGTTTCCAACCTTTTGAAGTCCATCAACCTTTACGGCATCAAGCTAGGCGCTCTTATTGACGGCGACAAGGGAGCAATCAACTTTGGAGCAATCTTCAACCTAGCAAGCGGTAACGTAGGCGAAGGCATCCTAAACGACTTTAGTCTACCCGATAACGAAGTAATTCTTCCCGTTGTTGAAGACGTAGAAGAATAAAATCATCTAACTTAAAAGAGTCCCGCTTGGGACTCTTTTTTTGCCTATTAACCTTCTCACTACGCCAACAAAGTCTTTCACGCCTATCCCTACTTGCCGTTCATTGCGTTAAAATCGCGCTACCACTCTAACGTCTTCATCCAATACCGCGTTAGAGCCGTTTAGAGCCGTCTAAATCACTTGGCAGTCTTTCGCTCGACCCTTTTATCGCTGACAACCTTTAGCAAGGTCAGGTAATAAATAAGCCCGTCATATGACGGGCTTAATCTTTTCGTCCAAACGGACTTGGGCTTATGCCCAAGCCGTTCCGTTGTAGGTGTAGGTCTTGCCCGCTCCAAGTAGCGCGCTTCCGCTTGCGTTAACAAGAACTGCTTGCTTGGTTTGGGTGTTGCCCTTATTCAAGGTAAAGACGGCTTTTGCGTTAAATATATAACCAACGTCAACGTCCATGGACGTTCCATCTGCTTGGCTTTCTACGGACGTTGCGGATAGCGTTGCATTAGAAGCTACTGCGACCTTTCCTGCGCCGGTAGAATATAGGTTGCCACCAAACGCTCCATTAACGTTCATCGTTCCGTTAACGATAATCTTAGCGTCGCCCCTTTGCGCCGACGGATACTCATAAGTCGTATTATCAACAAAGTCTTTGGTGTATGAAATTAGTTGGCCGTTTAGGTTGTAAGTTGCGCCTTCAGCTATGGTCATGGTTGCGCCGGGTAGCATCTTTAACTTGTAGTTTTGCGTGAAGGTTGCTCCACTATTGATTACGATATCCGTTCTGCCATCAATGGGGAAGAATACGTTTTGAGAGCTCATATTAACGGTTGCTTTGAGAACCTTTGTAACTATCGCGCAATATCCGTCTGCTGCGTTACCATCTACCGCAAGACGAACTCTATCGTTTGCGAACGTCTTGGTTACTCTAGCAGTACTATCAAGAAGTCTTATTACACCCGTACTTGCATCACTCGCATTGCTGGAAACAAACACTATTCTTGCTTCCGTTGACATTGCGTCAACGTCAACTAAACCTGCGTAGCTTTTCGCACCGGTTGAAATCTTCAAATAGCCTTCTAGTCTAGATCCATAGTTGATTATCAAAGCGCTTTGAATTTGACGTAGTTCATATTGGTTAAAGGGGAATGCTTGCTCGTTCTTTATAGTTACCGTATTACCACCTTCAAGGAATTCCCATGCGCTTATATTTTGTGTGCCAACGTATCTCGCAATGGATTGAGTTCCGCCGTACCAACCGGACAAGTACAAGTTTTCAGTAACAACCGTATTGTTTGCAACGATTGTACCATTTCCTAGGATATAACCAAATGCACTTACTTCTGCGCTATTTGCAACAATATTACCTGCAAGGTTTACAACAGAGTAGCCACCGGTGATGCCGTTTTGTTGCGTACCTGCATCTTGCTTACCTGCCTTTGCGCCAACAACGAATTTACCGCTTACGTTAAGAGCTACGTTAGAAGGAATATTCATCGTTATATAAAGGATGGGGGTTATGCTATCACCGTTTTTCGCATTGGGAAGTTTTTCGTAATTTCCACTACTATCGCCTGCTGTTCCGCCGGGCAAATAGCCAATGACGTCATCTTTTTCATAAGGTACAAGGAAGGTTACTCCACTCTTTATGGTATAGTATGCATCACTATTATAGTACTTGGCGACGACTTCTTGTTGAGAAGCAAAGTTGGTATTGCTCTTAACAATAATCATCCCGCTAGATGCTACGTTAATTGCTTCTTCGGGCGTGTATAGAGTACCGCCTACGTCTATGCTACGATACTTAACAAACCAATTTATAGTAGTTACGGCGTTTCCGCTTCCATCAACTATCTTGTAATTTGCGGAATTGAAGGTCATAACGGTTAGATAAGTTCCGCCTACGAAAGAATTTCCGTTGGAGTAACTCATGCCGGAAGTGACTTGTTCCGCATCAGCTTCACAGTAAAGGATGGGAGCAAGGGTATAGGTTTGATTTACGTTTGCATTAACGTCTATGTTTGCTACAATTTCATAGCCCGCGTCAACGGAGCCGGTCATGCCGGGAATGGTTCTAAACGCTACGATAGCGGGTTCGAGAGCAACTGCAACGTTCAACTTGTAGTCTTCGTAGTTTTCGCTATCTGCGTTGTAGTATGCAACGTAAGAAGAAACGTCTACCGTGGGAACTAGCGCTGCAGTTTCCCAACGATAATTTTCGTTAAGGGCATAGTTGCCATCTAGCGTCTTCTTGCTGGAATATACTCCGCTGAACGCATCGTGGGTGACGTCTTCGTATTTTGCCTTGTTCATTACGAGCGCCTTCGTTGCGCTGGTGAGTTTATAGTTAGCGTCAGCAGTGGTTGCGGTTGCATCATAAGTTGCGGCGTTTTTGAATGCGTTAGGAGAAGTTGAATTTGCGTTTCTGGAAACTACCGCTACACTTGCATCGCGCTCTACTCCGTCAAGGTCTTTGTAGGTTGCGCATATAACGTCGGTATAGTCGTTGCCGTCATAGGTACGAGCGTCTATTCCCGTCCAAGCGACAGCGGTTTCATAAGGAGTTACTTTAACGCTACCAGCAATGCAAGTAATATTGTATTTCTCGGAAGAAACAGCGCTTATGCTGATTGCATAGCTACCAACGTTGTTTCTGCTTACGTAGGAAGTAGAAAGTACGATATTACCAATGGTGGTAAGGTCGCTAGCCTTGTCGTTGTAGCCTAGTTTGTTAGCTTTTGCCGTCAAAGCAGGAGTTGCATCGCCATAAACAACGCTCTTATCTTCCGCAGTCAAGGTAATGTTCATCTTTGCAACGGAAAGCGTTCCGTTTACTGCGGTTACTTTATAGTTGATGAGCTTCAAGCTGGGAACTACGTCGAAATTACCGCTCTTGCGATTTGCAACGGCTTCATAATCACTGCTTACGTCATATTCCGTGCCGATAGACTCTAGCGTTTCACCATAAACGAAACCTTCGCAAATTGCGCTAAATGCGGGAACGGGGTCTCCGTAGGTAATGCTATGACTGCTTGCGGTAATAGTCAAAGGCGCTTGGTTAATGGTGAACTTGCTGTTGGTAATCTTGACGTCGTAGTTTGCGTTTTCTAATCCGCTTATTACGATATCGTAGATACCTACGCCCAAACGGAAGTCAATAGCTTCTATCTTGAGTTCGCCAAGCGTTGTTAGGCTTTCACCTTGAGCATAAACGTCCTTTCCTTCTTCATATGCGACTACGCTATAAGTGAGTTCTGGAACGTCTTCACCATAGGTGATATTTTGTTCATTAGCCGTAAAGAATACGGGACGACGATTGATGACAACGGTTAACTTTTCTTTGATTTCCTTTTCTATATCGCCGTTAGCATCGTATACGCGGATAGCATAGAATACGTCGTAACTACCTGCTTGTGAATAAGTGAGTTCCGCTTCGCTGTATTCTTGTCCATCGGTAGAGAACAATACGCTTGCAATAGGATCTTCAAAGATGTGTTCTACGTCTAGTCCGTGACTCAAACCATCGTACACTACTTCGTTAGCGTTTACGAATACGCCGTAAGTTGCGATTGCAACTTGGAAGTCATAAGTTATAACGTAGTTAGAAAGGGTGCTTTCTCCCGCTCTTTCTATTGAAAGCGCATTTTCCCAAGCAAATTTTTCACCTAGGGTTGCGCCACTTGCAACGTATGCGCCTTGAGCGCTTGCGGTAGTCTTTATGATACCGCTAATATCGTCTTCTGCGTAAAGGCCTTCGCCCGCGAAAGCTACAGAGCCGTCGGTTGCGTCCAAACTTCCACTCCAAACGACTTCGTCATCGGTGTACGCTCTTGCTTTGATGGTAAGCTTTCTTGCTACTACGTTTATCTTGCCCGCAACGTAAGAGATTTCATAGTTATTAGAAACACCGTTGCCAACGCTAATGGTATATTCGCCTACGCCGTCACCAACGCTATATCCACCTACTACTTCTATTCCGCTTACGGCAATAGACGGGTCGAATAGTTCGTCACCTACGAGTCCGTCATAGTTTACCTTGACGTCGATAGCATCGCCATAGGTAACTTCACCTTGTATAACGCTAATGGTAAGAGCTCTCTTTAGTACCATCATAGTACCAACGATACCCCTATTGGCATTAACAACGTAGTTGTTGGACGGGGTGAATACGGTTTGTATGCTATATCCGCTTTCGGTTACTGCGTGACCTTGACGATATGCCGTCTTAAAGGTAAATCCACTAGTAGAAATATCGTCAATAGTGTCGCCGTCTATAATTCCTTCCGCAGAAAGTAGTCCATAGAATACGTCGTCGTTAGGAACAACTTCATAGTAGGTTATGGACGTATCGCCAAGCGTTACGTTTACGTTCTTAGGAGCCACTACAACTTGTCCGCTAGCAAAAGTGATATTATAGTTTTTGCTACCTTGCGCTTTAAAGCTATCGCTCTTATTGAAATCGATAGCGTATCCGCCGCCAACGACTACGTCACTGCCCTTTGCATAACGGCAAACGTAAACTGGGTTACCTAAAACGCTCTTATCTTCACCGTTTACAAGTCCTTTTACTTCATAATCGTATGCAGGCTTGTCATCTCCGTAGATTACGTTAAAGTTTTTAGGAGTTACGGTAATATTCGCCTTCTTAACGAAAACTTTCGCATTATTGATAGTTACGGCGTAGCTTGCGCTTTCATAAGCGGATGATACGACGTAACCGACTTCGCTTGCAGGAGAGCCCTTTGAATACTCGGAAACGATTGCATTGTTAATGCCGTCGCGTATCATATTTAGGTCACTTTCAAATGCGTTTTCTATTTCCGATTCAAAGCTTACGGGAGCATCGTCACCATAAGTTAGACTTACGTCTTTGAGCGTTATAGTAAGAGCTCTCTTTAGGACCTTAATCTTAAGCGCGGTAAGATCGGGATTCATAGGAACTATTTCACCAAAGTGATAGTTCTTGGGTTTTTCACTACCTACAACGTAGCAGTTATCCAAGTTAACGGTGGGCATATAATATTCGCCATCGGGAAGAACTTGGGCGCCTGCATAATAAGGATTGCTTTGAGCGTATTCGTTATCAAAAACAGATTCGTTTTCGCCGTTTACAAATCCTTCAAACTCACAAACAACGGTGGGAGCATTCATACCATACTCCAAAGTATAATACGGGAAACCCGTTTGTAGTACTCCGTTGTTTCTAATGTTCATATAGATTTTGGGCGTTAAGAGTTTAGTATTGATTGTAATTTCTACTGCGGAAAGTTCTATGGGCTCGTAGTTTTTACGTTCTATCCTACTCATTACCTTATAGAATCCTGCGTTCTTTGCGGGGGAAACGTTGGAATAGAGCGCCTCGTTTTCTAGTTTATAGGAGATAGTATCACCTGCAAGCGTACCGGTCAAAACGGGTTCTTTTACCAAGCCGTTATATTCTTCATTAAATCCTTTGGCGCTAACAAGACCTTCTAACGTGCCTAGTTCTACGTTAATATTAACGTCCTTACTTGCCGTTACTGGAGCAAGGTTTTTATAGGTTGCGGTAACTACTAGTTTATAGTTGTATTCGCCTACGTCTTT
>JAZRAN010000168.1:0-15754 GCA_045634605.1 Candidatus Stercoripulliclostridium sp.
TAGGGTAAACTTAACTAAAATAGACTTGATTTAGGGTGACTAAATCAAGTCTTTTTTATTGCCAAAAAACTTGGCGAAAACATGATTGCGATTTCGTGCGAGCATTAACCCTTTGTATAATTTCCTTTCCTATCCCCACCTAATCCTGAACTAATTCGAACCAAAACTCATTATTGTAAATATGTTATGGCTATGTTATAATTAATTGTATTTATAATAAAGTTATTACTTAAATAGATAGCAATTTTAGAGAAAGCGAAAGCAAGGAGTTAGTATGAAGTTCTTGATTGTGGTTGATATGCAAGTGGACTTTATTAGTGGAAGTCTGGGGAGCGAGCAGGCGAAGGCTATCGTACCTTTTGTTGTAGAGAAGGTTAAAGGGTTTGACGGAGTTACGCTCTATACGAGAGATACGCACGAGAGTGACTATTTGTCTACGCAAGAAGGTAGAAAACTTCCCGTCGAGCATTGCATAAGGGGAACCAAAGGCTGGGAAATTTGCGATGAATTAAAGCCTTATGCCGAAAAAATCGTTGATAAACCGACTTTTGGCGCAGTAGCGCTTCCTGATATTTTGAAGGAATACGGCGAAGTAGACGAAATTGAGATTTGCGGGCTTTGTACCGATATTTGCGTAATATCCAACGCTATCATACTAAAATCAGCCTTCCCCGACGCAAAGGTTATAGTAGATGGCAAATGCTCCGCAGGGGTTACGATGGAAAGCCATAATAATGCTCTCAATGCAATGCGAGCCGTACAAATAGAGATAAAGGCGTAGATAATGGATTTGACGGGATATATCGTTACCTTAATTATTGGTATTGTGATAGTTTTTATCGGCATTTCCAACGTGCGTGGGAATATTTCTATGCTACATAGCTATCATAGGGCTCGTGTTAAGGAAGAAGATAAGGCGCCGTTTGGAAGGCTCGTCGGAATCGGCACGATTATAATGGGCGCAGGGCTAATAATTTTTGGTATATTATCACTCATTGCTTATTTTGTAGAAATTATAGCGCTAACTTGGGCAGGTGTTGGACTTATGATATTGGGTTTTGCGGTAGGACTACCGATTACCTTTTACGCTATGATTAAATATAATCATGGTATATTTTAGTTATTAATTGGGAGTATATATAAAAAACACTTTTTTGGCGCAGACAATATAGTCTTTTATAAAACGTACCTAGCGACTAACACCAAAGTGTGAGTTGAAACTAAAGGCTAGTTAGCGGAAACGTCTTAGAAAATTGGGGTATTGCTAACATAACGTATATATGATATTATAAAACATATAAAAAGAAACAAAAAGGACAAAAAACGTATAAATAATTGGGAAAGTTTAATCTTTATTTTTATACCCTTATACTGCGTATAAGGGGTAGACGTTTTTCTAACGGAATAAATGAAGGCATTATCAATATTTGACCAATTAGGACGAAATTCGAATTGCTCAACTTTACTATATTGCACCAAACCATATCTGTGAAAGAAGGAGGGTTTTTAGCAAAGCGTAAAGCATTTGTATGGTTTTGGTCTTTAGTCTTATTAATCTTTTTAAAAGTCAACTGCTAATACAATCACAAATTTTATAATTTGTCCGCAAAAGAAAAATTCAAGGAGGACCATAATGGATCCAGAAGTAAAAAAACAATTTAATATACTAGACGATTTGTGTAAAAAGAGATTTCCTGGCACCAAACCTGGTACATATGATGCAATAAGAAAGCTTGCAAACACGTTGGAAGAAAAGGATAAAAGAGACTTGCAATATGTTATTAATATTCGCAATAGAATGGCCCATAGTACAAGAGATTTTGGCACAGATAAAGGTAAGGATACCGTGCCTTTTTTGAAAGGACTAATATATGGTCTACGTAATAGAAGTCCGGATCCGATTAATCCTAGTTTAGAGAATCTAAGAAAGCGAAATTTGGACCAAATGTCTCAAATGGCTCAAGAGTTAGCCACTACCTTAGCAAAGAATAGAGTTTTTCAGTACATAAATAAGGAGAGGGCAGCAACTTCTTTCAAAGAGGTCAAGGATTGCTATTTTGACTGCAAAAATTACTATGACCAACAGAGATATTTGGAAAAGAAAGACGAACTTAAAAGGACTATAGCTAGACTATATGACAATGCGAAGGCAGACGCTAGTCTCCTAGGAATATTTAAGAGAGGAAGGGCACGCAATAGCCTATTAGACAAGAAAATATCATATGATAATCAAATTGGGAAAGCTAAAACCGTAGATGAATTGCAAAAGATAGAATTAGAAGCGAGAAGGAATCTTCGTATAGATAAATAATCTGAAATTCGTTAGAAAGAAATGACTTTATGGTAATAATGGTGGCCTTAGCGGACAGAGGCTGGATATAATCAATATAATGTTAGTAAATGAGTATTAACCGGTTAAAGCAATTGTGAAAACAATCCCCTTATGCGCAAGTGTATGGGGATTTCTTTTTTCGCTGTTTCATATTGTATCCACGAATTATGTAATAGCAATATATAGGAGTGCCATATCAAGAAACAGATCAAAGAAATATGAAAAATTTTTAAAAAACCTATTTACAAATACGAAAGCGTGTGATAGAATACGTATCGCACGCCAAAAAAGCAAGCGTGCAAGGACTAAATATCACTTTATTTTTTAACCACTAAGACAATAGTATATTGAGTTATGACGTTGTGGGCGAGTCGCGCCTACGCGTATAGTTTGCGTCACCATATAACGCGAAATTTGTCGAAAGATAGGACGTTTATGGTGCGTGGCGCCTGTTAAAATAGGCATGAAGCAAGAAATAGGAGAATAAAATGGCAAAAATTAAGCAAACGTCATTAGAAGATTTAGCGCATAGTATGACAAACGGAGCTCTCTCTTCCAAGGAACTTGATGATATCATCAAGGAGCTTTCCAGGATGCGCAATGCCGCAAAGAGTAAGGAAAAGGCGGAAGCTAAGGAAAGAAAGAGAAGGGAAGAAGAGCGAAAAAGGCAGGAAGAAGAACGCAAAGAGCAAGAAAGAATAGAAAGCGTTACTTGTATGGAACTTCCCCTAGATTATCAAAACTTATATGAAATGGACCCGAACGCTATGGACGTTAGCGTAGATAACGCATCCGATGCGCTCATAGCATCACTAAACAATCTTGGTAAGGTCGATATAGAATATATGTCCAAGATATCGGGGCTTACTCACAAGGAGCTTATCGTAGAGCTAAAAGGCGCTATATATCAAAATCCCAGCAAGTGGGAAGAGTGTTTCTACAAGGGATGGGAAACTGCCGACGAATATCTTTCCGGCAATCTTTTGCGCAAGCGTCAAATGGCGGTAGAAATCGATTACAAATATAAGGGTTGGTTTAGCGACAACGTCAAGGCAATTGACGCGATACTTCCCGATGCAGTTCCGACAAAGGATATATACGTTACAATAGGCTCTCCATGGGTGCCGAGCGACGTCATAGAAGACTTCATCGAGTATATGTACAACTACAAGAAGAGCTACTTTCCCAATCGTGGTAGCGTTCATCACGATGAAATTACCGGCACGTGGGAAATAGACGGCAAGTGGCGTTATGATCACGATACGCTAAGCACTAGCGTATATGGAACGGCTAGAAGAGAGGCGCTTAGCATATTGGAGCGCACTCTTAATATGCAGTCCGTTGCGGTAACGGATGAAGTTCCTTGCGCGACTACTAAGTCGGGAGTCAAGAGAGTTATAAACACAAAAGAGACTATTCTTGCCAAGGAAAAGCAAAATCGCATGATAAAGCTCTTCCAAGAATGGGTATGGAGAGATAAAGAGCGCTCGGAAAGACTGCAAATGATATTTGAAAACAAGTTCAGTTCGTATCGCCCAAGGAAATATGACGGCTCGTTTTTGGTTTTCCCAAAGATGAATCCCGCTATCAATCTATACCCATATCAAAAGAATGCGATAGCGAGAATACTCTTTTCCGCAAACACCTTACTTGCGCACGAAGTAGGTTCGGGTAAGACCTACGTTATGATTGCCGCGGGTATGGAACTAAAAAGGATGGGGCTTTCCAAGAAGAATCTATACGTTGTACCTAACGCTCTTGTCGGACAATGGCAAGGTATGTTTATGGACTTATATCCTAGCGCGAAGATTTTGGTGGTAGAGCCCAAGCATTTTACGCCCAAGAAGAAGGAAGAAACGCTTGCTAAAATCAGGGACAACGATTATGACGCAATCATTATGCCCCATAGTAGCTTTGATAAAATCGAACTTTCTATTTCTTGGCGTATGGATATGCTACGCGAAATGCGAGAGAAACTAGAAGAGAAGAAAAGACACACTCGTGGATTCGTTACGGTTTTCGATAGAAAACTAGAGAAAATCCGTAAGCAGTTGCAAGAATTAGGCGAAAAGGAAAAGGATGCGATTGCTAACGCGCGCATCACTTTTGACGAGCTTGGTATTACTAGGCTATTCGTTGATGAAGCGCATTACTACAAGAACGTTTTTATAGAAACGAAGATTGGCGGAGTGCCCGGAATTTCCAATGCGACTAGCGAAAAGTGCAATATTATGATGGAAAAGGTACACTACGTACAAAGGAAAAACGATGGAAAAGGCGTTGTTTTTGCAACCGGTACGCCGATAACCAACTCGTTGACTGACGCTTTTATTATGCAATCCTATCTTCAAAGCGGTGAGCTTACGCTACTAGAAATCAATAACTTTGACTCGTGGATAGGTATGTTTGCGGAAAAGGAAGAGAACTTCGAAATAGACGTTGATACGTCTAAGTATAGACTTGTAACAAGGTTTTCTAAGTTCCATAATTTGCCCGAGTTGACGTTGCTCCTTTCATCTATAGCCGACTTTCACGTTACGGGAAACAATGCGGAATTGCCGACTTTTTCCGGATATAAGGATGCAACGATAGCCAAAACGAGCGAGTTTGAAGCCTTTTTGAAGGATATTTCCGAGCGAGCGGATGACGTAAGGACGGGCGCGGTAAAGAGAACGGACGATAATATGCTCAAGATAACCGTAGACGGAAGAAAAGGCGCTCTAGATATGCGACTCATTGACAATAGTTTAGCTTTCAACTATACTTCCAAGGTTGCAAGGTGCGCAGAGAACGTATACGCTATATACGATAGGACTAGGGAAGAAAGGTTAACTCAACTTATTTTCTGCGACACGTCCGTGCCTAATGACACTCATTTTAACGTATACGATGAAATGAGAAGATTGCTCACGTGGTTGGGTGTCAATAACGATGAAATAGCATACGTGCATTCTGCCGATACGGAAAAGAAAAGGGAAGATTTGTTCGCGCGTGTACGACAAGGTAAGATAAGGGTGTTGCTAGGCTCTACTTTCAAGCTAGGTACCGGTGTAAACGTACAAGATAAACTTGTTGCGGTGCATCACCTTGACGTACCTTGGCGACCTGCCGATATGGTACAAAGGGAAGGACGTATGCTCCGTCCCGGCAACCGTAACGACGTGGTATTCATATACCGCTACATAACGGAAGGTAGTTTTGATGCGTACTCGTGGCAACTATTGGAAAGCAAGCAACGCTTTATATCTGCGCTACTTTCGGGTTCGGTTGTGGAAAGAGATAAGGCGGACGTAGACGATACCGTTTTGAATTACGCCGAAGTCAAAGCGCTTGCAATAGGCAATCCGCTTATAAAGACGAGAGTGGAAAAGGCAAACGCGCTATCAAGGTTGTATTCACTACAAAACAAGTACGTAGAAAACCGCGAAAGGCTTATGCGTAGGCGCCAAGAGATGCCCGAAGAAATTGCTCGCGCAGAAGAACTAGTTGCAAAGTGCCTAGCGGACTTGGAATATTTTAAGGGAAATAAGCGTGAATACAACACGGTGGAAAAGCGTGAGAAAGCGGAAATCGTTTTGGCCGGACTCAAGGACAACGAAATGCAAATGGAAGAGAGAGTCATAGGCGAATATCAAGGCTTTAAGATTGTTCTTCCTACGAATATGTTTATGGACGCTCCTTTCTTTTATCTTGAACGTGAGTCTAGGCATAGGGTAGAAGCAGGCGAGTCAGAGTTAGGTCTTGCGCAACGCATGCAAAACTGCCTTGAAAGTTTAGGTAAGCGTTACGATAGATTGAGATACCGCTTGAATGCGCTCAAGCTAGATGCGGAAGACGTAGAAGCGGAGCTCAATAAGGACGGCGGATATACCGAGCAAATAGACGAGTTAACCATAGAAATAGAAGAAATCGATAGACAATTGGGGGTAAAACAATAATGAAAGATGCAAAACTTCCTAATATAGTAAACGTTAGCGTAGAAAAGTTTGTAGAAAGTCTTGGTGGGGCGTACTCTACAATCATCAATAAGGGATTGCCCGTCAAGACCTTTCCATCCGTTATGCTTTGGGGCGCGCCGGGTGTTGGTAAATCGCAAGGCGTAAGGCAAATTGCCAAGAAAATACAGGATGAAACCGGCAAGAAAGTCGTTGTAACCGATGTAAGACTACTGCTTTTTAATCCCATTGACTTGCGTGGTATACCTACTGCAAATCAAGATAAGACCCTGGCGGTTTGGCTAAAACCACAAATATTCCAAATGGATGAGAGCAAAGACGTAGTTAATATACTACTCCTTGATGAAATCTCCGCAGCTCCGCAATCCGTACAGTCCGCAGCTTATCAAATTACGCTTGATAGAGTTATCGGCGAACATAAGATACCCGAAAACTGCATAGTTATAGCGGCGGGTAATAGGTTGACGGATAAGTCGGTTGCATACAAAATGCCCAAAGCGCTTGCCAATAGACTTATGCACTTTAACGTAGAAAGTAGCTTTGATTCGTGGCTAAGGTGGGCTATACAAAACGGCGTAAATCAAAAGGTTATAGGCTTTTTGTCGTTTAGACAAGATTATCTATTGAACTCTAACACGGAGTCGGATGAGCTTGCCTACGCAACCCCGCGCTCGTGGGAAATGGTAAGCAACGTCCTTAACGCAGTTAATGAAGACGTAAAAGCCAGCTATCCGTTTATTGCGGGATTGGTTGGTACAGGTATGGCGGCGGAATTTCGCACTTGGTCAAAATTATATGCAAGCCTACCAAAGATAGAAGATATTTTTAACGGACGCTCGCCCGCTGTCCCCAAAGATACGGATGCCTTATACGCGCTAGTTTCCGCTATGGCGTGCTATGCAAGGGAGCATAAGAACGAATTTAGCAAGATAGCAAACTCAATAGAATACTCCGACAAGATGCCTGCGGACTTCTCGGTGCTTTTGATGAAAGATTATGAGTGCATAGAAAGGGACTACAAAACCAAACTAATGATGATACCCGAGTATATGAGATGGCTAAAAACTAGGGGGAAAATGTTAAATGGCAATACCTGAGTCGTTACAACGCGAGCTTGCTAGGAAGTTGTATGCATCTCGTATGAGAATGCTGTGCAATAACGGCTTTTATGGTCTACTCCTTATGCATCTACCTTTTGCTTTGGACGAGAGCTGTTCTACTGCGGCAACTGACGGCAAACGCATATATTTTGGCCCTAAGTTTTTGGAAGGTCTAACCGCTACGGAGACGGACTTTGTCTTGATGCACGAAGTTTTGCACGTGGTACTTAGGCATATCAATAGGTCGCATATATTCAAAGAAGACCCCGATAGAGCAAATATTGCTTGTGATATAGTAGTAAACTCTAATATTTTATACTCTAACGGGATGAGAAAAAGCGCTATTTCCATCGATGGCGAAGTATTTATGCACGTAGCTCCAAACGGGGCGGAAGGGTATTTGCATACGGCAGAAGAAGTATATGCAATGTTAGCAAGCCAAAAGAAGCAGTCACGCCTAGGCGGAGGAAATGGCATTGGCGCCGGTGCTGATGATTGCTTAGACGACCACTCAAAGTGGGAAGAGCTTAGTGAAGAAGAGTTAGCGGAAATTGAAGACGAATGGGGACAATATATAGCGGACGCCATTGCAAACGTTACGCAAAGGACGGATTCTCACGGCAACCTTCCCTATTGGGCGGAAAGGTATATCAACGAGTTGAAGGATGCGCAAACGGATTGGCGAAATATACTGACCGATTTTATACAAGAAGAAATAGTGGATTATTCGTTTGCTCCACCAGACAAGAGATATAGCGAGAGCGACTTTTTCCTACCCGACCTAAACGTAGACTATGAAGAAAGCGTAGGCAACGTGTTGTTTATGGTAGATACGTCTGCGTCCATCAGTAAAGAAGACTTGACGGTTGCTTACAGTGAAATCAAAGGCGCAATCGACCAATTTGGCGGAAAAATACAAGGGCAACTTGGTTTCTTTGATGCGGATATAACGCCACCGGTACCATTTGTTGATGAAAAATCACTATTGAGTATAGTCCCGAAAGGCGGTGGCGGAACGAGATTTGATATCATTTTTAAATACGTCAACGACAAAATGGAAGAAAAGCCGACCAGTATAGTTATCTTGACGGACGGCGTAGCGGATTTTCCGCCGGAAAAAGTGGCTAATGATATTCCGGTTCTATGGCTAATAAACAACGACCGCATCACACCCCCTTGGGGTAAGGTCGCAAGAGTAAAGGTTTAATATTGTTTGGATTTTTAACCACAAAGCCCCGAGAAATCGGGGTTTTGTTTTATATTGATATTGTAAAATACGCCCAAAAGTGTTACAATTAGATAAATACCTTTACGGAAGATAAGTATGAATAGAGAAAAGTACAGAATTTTATCATTGGATGCAAGCAACGTGGTAGGAAATCCTACTGCGCTTATAGGCAAACAAGAGCTAAAGAAGTATGATAACGTTTTGGGGCTATCTCTTGATGCGGAAGAAATAAAAAACGTATACAAGAGAGTTATAAGACATAAGTTTTCCGTTAAAGATGAAAACGGCGTTTGCTATACGGACGCCGTCATTAACGTAAGTTTTAAATATAAATTAAAAGATAAAAACGGCAAAGAGATAGGCACGCATCAACTAAGAAAAACTCTTTATGAAAACGGCTTTTACGTAAACGACGTTCATTACGTAAGATATAAGCGCAGTGCCGGCAGTAGTAGAGAAGGTAAATGTTTGTTTATAATGGAGCCTTTGCTTGCGCGTATGGAAAAATGGGGCGAGTGTGGCCTGGATAGCAAAAACGGCGATATTGCCTCTTGGGAAGCATACAAGGCGCTATCTCTTAGCACAATAAAGGGAGTTGTCAACATCCCTCTTGACGGCATTCTTTTTGTTGATGATTACATTAGCGATTTTGATGAAGAAGTCGTTGCCGTAAAAAAAGGCGATAATGGATTGGTTGCGGAAAGAAGGACTGCAACGATAAAGAATAATATTTGGGACGGAGAATCTCTCCTTGATGAAAGCGTGTTTGTAGCAAGCGAAGATTATAGCGACAAACATATGCTACTTTTGCGCAATAAGTTTTTTAAGTCTTGCGCATTTAGGACTAAAATTCAAAAATGGTTTAGGGATAACGATATAGTAGACGTCAACACTCTCATTGAGCGCGGTGGTGTTACGCTTGCAAAAGACATTAGTCAAATAGTTATGATAACCACCCCAAGCAGTCTAAAATATCTAAAATTTGTCGGGGATAAGTTGACTCTTAATGTAATTAAGAAGTGGGCAAGCAAGGTAAGTGAAAGATTTGGCGTTGTCAAATATGATAAGCGCACCAAATATTTTGATGGCAAAAAAGCACGTTCAAGCTATCAAATGTTGAATACTTTTGAACTAAACGTAGAAGAAGCTAGAGATCTTCTTAGCGATAACATTGACTTACTAACGAAAATGAGAAACGACCCGGCTATAATGAGATATTATTTTTCTCATTTGGCAAATAAAGAGCGTGAATACTACGAAAAAGAAAGTGAAGTAGAAGGTTTGGCGGGCAGGGCAGACGTGCTTTTCCCGCTTATAGAGCACAACGAACAATTCCGAAAAACACAAATATACTATGATTTTAGGGATGCCGTGGTAAAGGGTATTAAGGAAGAGTTAAAGCGTGGACACGTATTGCTTGACGGCGTAAACGCAACACTTTTTGGCAACGGGCCCGAGCTATTAAAGCAAGCGATAGGCGCCTTTGATGCTAATGACTTAACGCTGGATAAAGGCAAAGTAAGATGTTTGAGCTTTGTTGACGGGCAAGAATTGGTATGCGCTCGCTCACCGCACATCACTATGGGGAACCTATATCTTGTTACAAACGATTGTAGCAATGATGTGTGGTCATACTTTGATTTAGGCAAAAACGTGGTTTGCGTAAACGCCATAGGTGAAAATATTCAACAACGCCTAAACGGATGCGACTACGACTCCGATGCAATGCTAATGACGAGCAATCCTTTGCTTATAGAAAAGGCAAAAAATAATTATAGCCGATTTAAAGTGCCCGTTTGTCTAATAGAAGAAGGCAAATATGAAAAGCAATTGACGCTTGCCGACGTAGACGCAAAGACGAGCAAGAACAAAATAGGAGAAATAGTCAACCTGTCACAAAGGCTAAACAGTTTATTGTGGGCAAGAAATAATGCAAGCGCAAGTGAAGAAGAAATTCAAGGCATCTATGAAGATATATGTAAACTTGCTGTTTTATCAGGGATAGAAATTGATAAAGCAAAACGTAATTATAACGTAGAGAGCGGAGAAGAAATTGCCAAGATATCCAAAAAATATGATGAATTTCTAAAGGAAAAGCCACAATTCTTCTTGCCTATTGACCAAGAAAAGTCAAAGAAAAACGGTAATGAAGTTGATATAAGCAGGTATAGTTTTTACAACACGGCAATGGATTGCGTGTATCAAGTGGCGAGCAATGTAAATTATCGCGCGGGAAGGGAAAAGACAAGGGAAATCGTTGAGTTATCCGAACTTTTTGATGAAAAACCACTTATAACAAAGAGTAACGATTATAATCTTAAAAAGAAAATAATAACGGAACTAGAAGAACACGAAAGGATTATAACGGGTCTGCGCACTGCAAGGAATAAGGCGGATAGTGAAAAGGCGGAAGTTTTGCAAGAAGAGATTCTCCTAGAAAGAGAAAGGTGCAAAAAAGAAGTATTATCACAAATAAAGAGTCCTAGCGTGTTAAAATTAGTACTGCAAGATTTAAAGAAAGCTCAACTCGAGAGATGGGTGTTCTACTCAATCTTATTGGCGCCGGATAATGCGTATCTAAAAGAGCTTATATCTAAAAATGGTGGTAAACTGCAAAGCATAAGGGAGGACCCAACGGGCGATATAACGCTTTGCGGATATAACTTTACCAAGTACTAAATTTACAAAAAATGCCTAAATTTTTAGAAAACTCATTTTAAGAGAAAGATTAGGACATTAAATAATATTGCAAAAAACCATATAAAACATTAAAAACTGCATAAAATCACACATATCCCTTTGGTAAGAGCAAGGGGATATTTTGTTTTCACTAACCGAGTATATGGAGGCCCTTTGTTCCTGGAAACATAAAGGAACTATTTTTAAATTTTATAGTTTACATTTTAATATTTTATTTATCCCAACAAACAAAAAAGCGCACCAAGGAGGATTTGCCTGGCAAGGTAGAATATTTTTAGTTTATTTATCTAAAACAAGACGTGATAGCGCGTCTAATCGAGTAAGTGGCTACAAGAAGCCCAATCTAAATTCAACGAAGCATTATAGTTATTTTAATTTAAACCATTCAATAAGGAGATTTTATGCAAGACCTAAACAAGATGTTTTCAAGTATTGCAGGATATGACAAAATTAAAGAAGAAGCCGCTCAGATAGTGGATATGTTGGTCAATGTCGACGCTTATATTAGTCGTGGTGCGCATTGTCCGCGTGGTTGGCTGTTTTATGGCGCTCCCGGCATGGGCAAGACGCAAATCGTAAAGGAAATCGCTAGGAATGCTAATTGTGATATTATAGAAGTTAGTTTGTCGGACGCTTTAACTCGTGGTTGTAGCATCGAAGAAGATATCGTTAAAGGCTTTAATCAAGCAAAGGAGAAAGGCAAAGCTATCTTATTCCTAGATGAAATCGACAAGTTCACGGGGTATAATAAGTTTAGGTACGACAAGAAGGAAAACATAGACAATGCAATGTTATTATTGCATGAATTAGACGGAATTAAGCAATACAACGAAGTATTCGTTATGGCAACGGCAAACAACGTTGAGCAGTTACCAAAAAGCTTGCTTCGTAGCGGTCGTTTTGATCGCCAAATATTATTCCATAAACCCGGAGAGAAGGACAGACGAGCATTGCTTTATATGTTCTTTGGAAAGGTTACTCTTGACTCAAGTATAGACGTGGAAGAACTTGTCAAGATGACCAACGGGCGCTCTTGCGCGGACATAGAATGTATTGTTAACGAAACAATCATATCTGCCGTTGCAAGGAGAGATGAAATAGTCAGATTTAAAGACTTTACCCAAGCTCTTAATAGGGTTGTGTTCAAGGATATACCCAAAGATACCGAAAGCATCACCCCTAAAATTAAGGACGTCGCGTATCATGAAGCAGGACACGCTCTTATGGGTTATATTTTGCAACCCGACAAACTGGACTCGGCATCCATTACGAGTCAAGGTGGAACGTTGGGTAGCGTAAGGATGAACGGCGATGACGTTGGACTTGCATCCAAGAGCGAGATAGAGCAAAGAATTATGATTAGTCTTGCGGGCATGTGCGCAGAAGAGCTTATGGCGGGCGAAATGTCAACGGGCAATAGCGCGGACATCAAGCGTGGCGTAGATTTAGCCAAGACTATGCTGGATGAAGGGTTTTATGGCATGGGGTACGTAGCAATTTCAGCAGGCAATAGTCCGTGGGAAAGTGAAACTTGCAACGAGCAATTTGCTATCCAAATGGTCAAAATCAAAGAGATTTTAGGCAGTATGAAGAAGAGAGTAGAAACCATACTTGCCATCAATAAGGACATATTAGAGTCCATAGCAACGGCGCTTGTCGACAAGGGCGAGCTAAGGAAGAGTGAAATCATAGAGCTAGCGCGCGACTATCAAAAGGTCGCGTAAGCTCACCAAACTAAACGTTAGGAGGAAACCAAATGAAATCCAAGATTACATGTAGAACCATAGATAAAGGCATCCAAGAGTTTTATCTCATCCATTGCGGAGAAACGTATACGTTGTTTCAACAAGAGTATAGGAAGTCCAACAAGGAGTTCTTTAGTAAGGGCATATATCTATCCGACCTAAACAAATATAGTAAGGTGCATAGCAGTTGCGTAAAGCACATGCTGGACAAATTACCGCTTGCTATCGCATGCGTGGAAAAGGAGTACGGCATCGTAGTTTACGAGAAGAAGAAAGGTATAGGCAAAGAGCCGTACAAGAGAACAAGATTTGAGTGGCAAGATATGGAAGTAGCTTAGGATGACGTTGGTTTGACGTAATTGACGTGATATATTGTGATTATTGATTAAATGAATACTTTACAATCGATTTTTAGGGCTATTGCGCTCGTCGTTTTGATGAGCGCAATAGCTTTTATTTTTTGCCAATGCGTCTTGTAAGAGAGCTTGGGCCTTGAAAATACTGCGCTCTTATGGTAAAATAAGAAAGATAAGCGTGAATAGGTTGAGCGCTTTAGGGAGATAGAAGAAACCGGCACACGTCATATTCCTGTGGTCAGGAAGACGGCGCGCACGGAAGATATACGATAACGTTGGGTTAGAGAGATGAACAAACTTTTACTAAAGAAGAGCATAAAAATAGTTGCAATCGTATTAGTCTTTGTCTTTGTTACGGCAGGGGCAGTTTCCATAGGGCTATGGGAATACGCTAAGGACGTGTATGCCATAAATCAAGAAGGTAATCTTCGTTATCAAGCGGAGCATATGGATTATTTGAAGAACGAGTTTTACTTGGACTATACACCCAAAGGAGAGCAAGCGTTTTGCGACTTCAATTTGGATGAAGCGCTAGAAAGTGGAGTAAAGTATAACGAAGTTGCGTTTTTGGCTACCCATAATAGTTATCAAAGGCTTGCAACTGATTTAACTAAAGAGTTCCAAATTCCTTTTAGGGTATTGGCGCTTGGACTAAAAAACTTTAATAAGAACGACTTTGAAAACGATACGCTTACCGCTCAATTCGAGATGGGTATTAGGAGTATAGAAATAGACGTGGAAGCAAAAGTTGCGGGCGATACTACAAGTTTTGTGGTAATGCACAAGCCCGTGTTTGACAGCGCAACTACTTGCTTGGATTTTGGCGTGGCGTTAGAAGAAATTGTAATGTGGTCAAACCATAATCCTAACCATTTACCGATTAGTATTATTATTGAGTCCAAGCAAGACGTAGCCCCACTTGATAATTTGAAGATTTTTGACGTGGAACATGCGGTAGCTTTTGATAACTTGCTAAAAGAAAAACTTGGGGAAAAGCTCATCACTCCTGCGGATATGTTGGGAACGTACTCTAACTTTAAAGAGATGAGAGAAAGTGACGGATGGATGACTCTCAAAGATATGCTTGGCAAGGTAATCGTTATACTGCACGAAAACAAGATGACGGAAGACTACGTTGCTATGGATGAAACTATGCGCGCGCAAGCGATGTTTCCGTCGCTTTTATATAAGCAAAGAAATGAAGACTATGCTTGCTTTATAATCGACAACAATCCTAAGAAGACGGTGCAAAGGAAGGAAACTTTTGAGAGCGGTAATTATATCGTTAGGACACGCGCCGATAGTTATCCAAAGTATAGCGACGAGCGATACGCGCTTGCGGAACGTTGTGGCTCGCAAATTATAACGACCGACTATTGTCCGCGCAGTGTGAGAAACAATCAACATACGTATTCGTTCAACGGATACACGGTTAAACTGTTGTAGGAAAAGTTATGAGAATTGCAAAAGATAAATCATTAAAAATAGTAAGCGTTGTAATAATTGTACTCGCATTGGCAGGCGTTTGCTTTGGCGCTTACGTTGGCGGTAGGGCTTGGACGAACAAGCTACCGCTTGATAATGATTATAGCGAGATATTTGTCCCACACAACTACTCCGTAGAAACGGACGAAAGCGGAGTGTTAAAAGTTATAAAGATAAACGATACGCATTTCCTAAACGGCAAGACGGAAAAAGACGTTAAAACGCTACAAGGCGTAAAGACGGCTCTTGATGGAGTGGGCGCCGACTTTATAGTGCTTGCGGGCGACTTGGTCGAAGGTTTTAGCCTAAACCCTGCTTACGATAAAGAGCAAGCAATAAAGTCTATTTGCGAACTTGTGGAGAGCTATGGCGTACCTTGGACGTTTACTCCCGGCAATAATGACGGCGAAATAGACGGCTCTAACAAAGACGTTATAGCCTATATGCTACGCTACGAGCATTTTATGGCAGGGAACATGGAAGACCTATACGGCGACCTGCAATTTTACGTTGACGTAACGCATAATGGGGAAAGGGTGCATACGCTAGCGTTTATGGATAGCGGTATGAGAAAACCAAAAATCACGGGAAGTTATGATCACTTTAGAGAAAACCAAGTGGCTCATTTGAAAGAAGAAGTGGCCCGTAGGGGAGTGAGAACTTCTCTATTTATGCATATGCAAACTCCTGCCTTTGCCGATGCTTATGAAAAAGGCATACCATACGGAAATATGCCTAAATGGCTCTCGGACTCCTATTCTTCGATACCCAAAAATGCAATTTTTGATGAAATGCTAAGCGTCGTTGATTTGCTTACTTTGGTGTCTTGCGGACATCAACACGGCATCGATT
>JAZRAN010000169.1:0-4445 GCA_045634605.1 Candidatus Stercoripulliclostridium sp.
TCGTGTAAAGGTAGATTATAAAATTCCGCTCGCAGAAATTATATACGACTTTTTCGATGCGCTTAAGTCAAGAACCCGTGGCTATGCAAGTCTAGAATATGAATTAGATGGTTATAATGCAGACGACTTGGTAAAGCTCGATTTCCTTTTGAACGGAGAACCTTGCGACGCATTGTCACTCATAGTACATAGGGACAAAGCTTATGCTCGTGGTAGAAGAATTGCGGAAAGATTAAAAGACGTAATTCCGCGTCAAATGTTTGAAATTCCCATTCAAGCAACTATTGGAACGAAGATTATTGCTCGCGAAACGGTCAAGGCCTTGCGTAAAGACGTTTTGGCAAAATGTTACGGCGGAGATATTACCCGTAAAAAGAAACTTCTTGAAAAGCAAAAAGAAGGTAAGAAACGTATGCGCCAATTTGGGTCCGTTTCTATACCGTCCGAAGCGTTTATGTCTATTCTTAAGTTTGATGAGAACGACTAAAGGACTTTATATCCATATACCGTTTTGCATATCAAAATGTACGTATTGTGATTTCTATTCTGTATCTAAGGATACTGAAATTATGGAAAAATACGTAAATGCTTTGGTCGAAGAAATTCGTTTTGCTAGCAATAAAAACGAAAATTTAATAATTGATACTATTTATATCGGTGGTGGTACGCCTAGCGTTTTGCCACCGTTTTTATTTGAAAAAATCGTTTGCGCCTTACGTGACAACTTTGTTTTAGAAGTTAAAGAATTTTCTATGGAAGCTAATCCCGCAACGAACGTCCTGTTTGAAACGTACAAAAATCTAGGCGTAAATAGGATTAGCTTGGGCGTACAAACGCTAAACGATAGACTTCTAAAATTGATTGGCAGGGCTCACGATGCTAAAACAGCGCTACAAACGATAGAAAATGCGCGTAAACATTTTGATAACGTATCTTGTGATTTAATGATAGGACTTCCTACACAAACAATGCAAGACGTGGAAAATTCTGCTAAAGTTATCGCCAAAGAAGTTGAGCACGTTTCAACGTATATGCTAAAGCTTTCTAGTGGCGTCAAAATGCAAAAGCAAATAGATAGCGGTGTATTTGAACTTCCCGATGACGATACGTTTGTTGATTTCTATGATAAAGCCTATGAAGTATTTGAGTCTTGCGGATTAAAGAGATATGAAATTAGCAATTTTGCGCGCGATGGTTTTGAGTGTAAGCACAACTTGAAATATTGGGAAAGAAAGGAGTATTTAGGTCTAGGCGCGGCTGCGCACGGCTTTTTAGGAAACGTAAGATATTTTAATCCATCTAGCGTTGAAAGTTATATTGCCGGTAACAATTACGGCAATAGTAAAGAAATGAGAGAAATAATTGATGAAGAAACTGCTTTATTTGAAAAAATAATGCTTGGACTAAGGTTACCTAACGGTATTGACCTTGCGGAAATAAATAGGGAATTCGGCATAGATTTTGAGAAAAAATTTACATCTCAATTGAGAAACTTGAAAGGGATTCTCATAAAAGAAGGCAACAAATTATTTATAAAGGGAGATAAGCTCCTGTTAGAGAGCGCTGTTGCTCGCGAATTTTTGGATTAATTTATAAAATTTTTGGTTTAACTTATTGACAAAGGGAATAATTACGCATATAATTGAGTTAGCAGTCAGGCGTTATGATTGCTAACAAACAGAACTTATAAGTGCTAACGGCAGGTGACATATGCAAAAATTGTCGGAAAGAAAACATAATATCTTGAAAGCAGTAGTCGAAGAATATATTAAGGATGCGCAACCCGTATCTTCCGGGGGCATACAAAAGAGATATTTTTCGCACATAAGTTCTGCCACTATTCGCGCCGAGCTTGCCGCTCTTGAAGATATGGGTTACTTAATTCAACCCCATACTTCCGCCGGTCGCCGTCCTACGCCCAAAGCATACAAGTACTACGTTAAGCATTTTGTTGATAGGGCTCCTTTGAAGAAGGAAGACGTAGCGCTCATAGATGCAACATTTGCCGCAAAATTTAGCGCAGTAGAAGATATTGTAAAAACGACGGCTAAGGTTATAAGTGACGTTACTAACTATACGTCGGTTATCGTAATTAAAAACATAAATAAGGTAACCATTAGGGAAATAAAATTAGTAGGACTAGATGAACATAGCGCTCTCATAATTATAATTACGGACTCCGGTATAATTCGCGACAAAGTCATAACGCTACAAAATTATATTGACGACGAGTTTATTTCCAGCGCATCGTTGCTAATCAACAAGATATTCGCAAACAAGAAAGTAGGGGAGCTCAATAACTCCGAAATCTTAGTTCAAAAAGAATTAAGTGAATTTAGAGAGTTGTTTGATAGCGTTATAGGAATTCTTAACGCTTACTGCGAGAGAAACGATGAAGACGTATATATGGAAGGCGCAAGCAAACTGCTCGACTATCCCGAAACCGACCTTCAAAGCGCAAAGAATTTCTTAAGCGTAATTGATAACAAATCTATGGTAGCTGAGCTAATAGAAGATTGTGACGATATAGAGTTTAGCGTAAAAATAGGTAGAGATGAAACCGCAGGTATGGAAAAATGCGCAGTTATCACGGCAAAGTATCTAGTTAACGGAAAGGAACTCGGTCACGCCGGAGTTATAGGGCCG
This sequence comes from Candidatus Stercoripulliclostridium sp., assembly GCA_045634605.1. GTDB lineage: Bacteria > Bacillota > Clostridia > Christensenellales > DTU072 > Stercoripulliclostridium_A. The sequence continues at coordinate 2,647 of JAZRAN010000169.1, forward strand.
GAAAGAATGGATTACCAAAACGTAATGTCTGTTTTATCTTATATCGGTGATGCCTTAAATACCGTTATAAAAAACAATAAAGGAGAAGATAATGGCGAAGAATAAGAGCACTGCTCCCGAAAACGCAGAAGAAATAAAAAACGAAGAAGTAGCAACGGATACCATTGAGATTGACGTAGAAAACATTGACCCCGTAGCACTCGCTCAAGCAAAGATGGAAGAATACAAAGATTTGGCGCAAAGAACTCAAGCCGATTTTGATAATTTCCGTAAGCGCAACGCAGAAGCAGTGAAGCAAGCCAGAGCCGATGGTGGCAACGACGTCGTTGTTTCTATGCTACCCGTTTTAGATACGGTTGAAATCGCAATTAATATGATAAGCGATGAAGCAACTAAATCAGGCGTACAACTAATACAAAAAAAGTTCCAAGAAGTTTTTGCTAAATATGGAGTTAAAGAAATCGATGCTCTTGGAAATGAATTTGACCCAAATCTTCACAATGCAGTAATGCAAGTTGAAGATGCGGAAAATGCAGGAAAAGTAGTCGAAGTTTTACAAAAAGGGTATACTCGTGACGGAAAAGTCATAAGACCTTCTATGGTAAAAGTCGCAAACTAATTAAAATAAAATCGAAAATCATATATAAGGAGAACATAAATGTCTAAGATTATAGGTATTGACCTTGGTACAACTAACTCTTGTGTAGCCGTTATGGAAGGCGGCGAAGCTACCGTTATCGCAAACGCTGAAGGCGCTCGTACCACCCCTTCAGTCGTAGGTTTTGCTAAAAACGGCGAGAGACTCGTAGGACAACTTGCAAAAAGACAAGCGGTTGTAAATCCCGCTAAAACCGTTGCATCTATAAAGAGAGAAATGGGTACTAATTATAAAGTTTCTATCGATGATAAAAACTATACTCCCCAAGAAATCTCTGCAATGATTCTAACTAAACTCAAAAATGATGCTGAATCTTATATCGGTCAAAAGATAACCCAAGCAGTTATCACCGTTCCCGCATATTTCTCCGATAGCCAACGTCAAGCAACTAAAGACGCGGGTAAAATTGCGGGACTCGACGTTCTTCGTATTATCAATGAACCTACCGCAGCTGCGCTCGCATATGGTCTTGATAAGGGCGAAAGTAACCAAAAAGTTCTTATTTACGACCTAGGTGGCGGTACTTTCGACGTATCTATCCTTGAATTAGGCGACGGCGTATTTGAAGTTCTTGCAACTAACGGAAATACTCGTCTTGGTGGCGACGACTTCGATAACGTTGTTATGAATTGGATAGTCGATGAATTCAAAAAGAGCGAAGGCATCGACCTAAGTGGCGACAAAATGGCAATGCAAAGAGTTAAAGAAGCTGCAGAAAAGGCTAAAATTGAGCTCAGTGGCATGACAAACGTTAACATCAACCTTCCCTTCATTACCGTTGGCGCTAACGGCCCCGTTCACATTGACCTTGACCTTTCTCGCGTAAAGTTTAACGATATGACTGCGCACTTGGTAAAAGCAACCCTTGCTCCTATGCAACAAGCTATCAACGACGCTAAACTTAAGATGAGTGAAATAGATAAGGTTGTTCTAGTTGGTGGTTCTACCCGTATTCCTGCGGTTGTAGAAGCAGTTAAGAACGTTACCGGTAAAGAACCCTATAAGGGCATCAACCCCGACGAATGCGTTGCTATCGGCGCAGCAATTCAAGGTGGCGTTCTAAGCGGTGAAGTTAAAGACGTTCTACTTCTTGACGTAACTCCCTTGTCACTTGGTATCGAAACCATGGGCGGAGTATTCA
>JAZRAN010000170.1:0-11999 GCA_045634605.1 Candidatus Stercoripulliclostridium sp.
AAAGTGGTAATTTTTTGGTTGAGCACGCTATTCCGTACGAAAAAGCAATGAAAGTTGGAGAATATTTGGAAAAACGCGGTTTATATTATCACGTTTACGAAGACGATACTTTTGTCATAAAGGAAGAAAATGCTTTTTCACAAGGCTATAGATACTTTACGTTCAAAGAACCTAAAATAGTGGGCAAAAATCTAACGGAGTATATGACGGAAAGGCGCCTTTCTCCGACTAAGATTTTAATTATTAACGAACCTAGCAAAATACCTGCAATTTTGCAAGAAATGCAAGAGCAATTTGGCGACATATTGCTTGTTAATAGCAGTAAAAGATTTATAGTGGAAATAGTACCGCTTGATATAGATAAGGGTAGCGCCGTAAAAGAGCTTGCCGAACGACTTGGTATCAGTCTTGATGAAGTCATAACGGTAGGGGACGGCCTAAACGATATACCCATGTTATCTTGCGGAGCTTTTGGAATAGCGGTAGAAAATGCAAATCCAAAGGCAAAAGCCGTTGCAAACGTAATTGCTCCGTCCTGTACGGAAGAGCCTATAAAGTGGATAATAGATAAATATACTTTCGATTAAAATAAAAGCACTCATAAGAGTGCTTTTTCTGTATTTAATTATCTTATTTTAATATTTTCGGGTCCCAAAATGCCGACTAATTCTTTTTGGACGGTTTCCAGGTCGCCTATTTTTATGTTGTTTATATAAAGCTGAGAAGCCACTTGGAATTTGACGTCGTTAGGACCGGGGTGCGCTAGTAGAATTTGGTTTATTCTATCAAACTTGTCGGAGTCAACGTCTTCGGGCTCCAACTTATAATATAGAACGCGAGTGTCTTTTACAACTTCTTCCACTTCATCTTTTTCTTCCAGTTCCCAAGGTTGAATGTCACTTATCATAATCGTATAGCTATCATCTCTTATAGATAGTCTGCCTTTTATTCTAACTAACGTATCGTTAACGAGAAGATGCTTGGAAGTGGCCATAACCTTGCCGACACAAAGACATTCTATTCTATCATACATATCTTCAAGAACGATGATTGCCATATCTCCGCCGGTTTTCGTGCGTTTCTTTTGAACGCCCGCAATGATACCGCCCGTGGTTACGCTCATATTGTTTTCAAGATGAGATTCTTCCTTTTCGACGTATCCTTGCGCATGCTCGTGTTCATCTTCATCGCTTTCGTTTTTGGATGGTAGCATAGACGTGTTGAAGTTGAACATGCTAAATTCTTCTTCATAGCCTGCAAGGGGGTGTCCAGTAACGTACATGCCCAGCATTTCTTTTTCTGCGAGTAGTCTTTCGCGCTTGGGATACTCGTCGGTTACGTGATATTTAAAGGGTTCTTCCTTTTCGCTAAAGCTGTCGCCCAGAAGATCAAATATGTCGAATTGACCGCTTTCTTCTTTGCGTATTTTGTCTTTTCGCTTTGCGTCTACGGAAGCAACGATTGCGTCTAGGCTTGTTTGCATGGTGGCTCTGGTCATGCCGGTGCAATCGAACGCTCCGCCCTTTATAAGACTTTCTACCATACGCTTATTGGGAGTTTGTCCCGTAGCGTTTGCCATCCTTTCAACAAAGTCGTATAGGTCTACGAAGTCACCGTTTTTAGTTCTTTCTTCAACTACGGCGTTCATTATATCTTTACCAACGTTTTTGGTGCAAGCTAGACCATAACGTATACCATCCGGGTCAGGGGAGAAGAAGGCTTGGGATTTATTGATGTTTGGCGGAAGCAGTTGGATTTTCATATCCTTTAAAACTGCCATATATTTCTTGGTATCGTCCGGCTTATCTATACGATTATTAAGAACTGCAGCCATGAATTCTTTGGGGTAGTAGCGCTTGTAGAAAGCGGTTTCGTAACTTAAATACGCATATGCTGCGGCGTGTGATTTATTAAATGCGTATGATGCGAACTTTTCTATTTCCGCAAATACTTGTAGGCCAATTTCTTCCGGTACTCCGTTGCGTACGCAACCGGGAATTACGATGTTTCCGTTTTCATCGTCTAAACCGTGTATAAACTTTTTCTTTTCTATCGGTATCTTATCGATTTTCTTCTTGGAAATAATTGCTCTAAAGTTATCTGCATCCGTCATCGAGTAGCCCGCCAGTTCACGAGTAATGTGCATTGCTTGCTCTTGATAAACTATGATACCGCCCGTAACTTCAAGGATGGGTTTGAGTAGGGGGTGCAAATATACGATTTGGTCGGGGTTATGACGGTTTTCGATATAAACGTCCTTGTTGTCCATGGGGCCGGGACGATAAATAGAAATACCTGCAATTATGTCTTCCATTCTATCGGGCTTTAGTTGTGACATAAATTGTTTCATGCCACCGCCTTCAAGTTGGAAAACCGCATCGGTATTGCCGTCTGCAATTAGCTTATAAACTTCGGGGTCTTTGTAGCCGAGTTTATAGAAATTGACGTCGATGCCGTGATTACGCAAAACGTAGTCGTGGGCCATCTTAACGTCGGTAAGAGTCATGAGAGCAAGGAAGTCCATCTTCAAAAGGCCGAACGTATTTTCAACTTCAATCATATTGAATTGAGTGGTAAGTTCGTTGCCGTTTTTAGCAAGCGGAATGCTTTCGATAGCAGGGTGCTTATAGATAACTACGCCCGCTGCGTGTATAGAAGTATTACGTGGCATGCCTTCGACTTGAGCCGCAATTTCTATAACCTTTCTTACTTCGGGATTGTCTTGATAACGTTGATATAAGTCTTTTGCAAAGTATTTACTCTTTGGATTGACTAGGTCGGGAATGTGTACTTTTTTATCATCTCCGCCGAAGTCGGGAACTTCTTTTGTGATTGCGCTAACTTCGCTAAATGGTAACTTATATACGCGCGCAACGTCTTTTATAGCGGCTTTCTTTTTGAGTTTACCGAAGGTGATAATTTGCGAGATTCTGTCTTCACCATAAAGCTCGGTAACGTGCTTGATAACTTCGCCACGACGGAAGTAGCAAATATCTATATCAAAGTCAGGCATGGAAGTACGGTCTTTGTTAAGGAAACGCTCGAATATTAAACCGTATTCAAGGGGCTCTATATCGGTGATTCCAATTGCGTAAGCAATGATTGAGCCAACACCCGATCCACGTCCTTTGCCTATTGGTATATCGTTGTTTTTTGCCCAAAAAATGAACTCCCAAACAATAAGGTAGTAGTCCGCAAATCCCATAGAGATGATAACGTTAAGCTCTTCTTCGGCGCGAGCGCGGATAGTTTCGGTTATTGTTCCGTAGCGTCTTTCTAGTCCTTCGTATGCGATTTTACGTAGATATTCGGGAGCGCTTAATCCATCCGGACACGGAAATTCGGGTATCTGATATACACGTTTTGGGAACGCAAAATTGCATTTTTCTATAATTTCATAAGGGGTTTCCAAACTATCTTCATAACCCGGCAATGCTTCTAGCATTTCATCATAGGACTTAAGGTAGAAACCATCTCCGCTGAATTTTAATCTATTTGGTGTATCGATGTATGCAGCCGTGCCTATGCAAAGTAAAACGTCGTGCATTTCCGCATCGCTTTTATTGACGTAGTGTACGTCGTTGGTCGCAACGGTTTTGACGCCGATTTCATTTGCTATTCTTTGTAGTAAAGGCAGTACTCTGATTTCTTCTTCAATATCGTGGTTTTGTATTTCGATATAAAAGTCTCCTTCTGCAAACATATTTTTTAATCGTATTGCAAGAGCCTTTGCCCCTTCATAGTCGCCGTTAAGAAGAAGTCTTGGTACGTTGCCGGCTATACAACCGGACAAACAAATAAGGTTGCTACTATATTTTTCCAGCAAATCAAGGTCAATTCTAGGCTTATAATGGAAACCTTCTTTGTATGCAAAACTATTCAAGCGAGCGAGATTTTTGTAACCTTCATAGTTTTTTGCCAGCAAAACCAAGTGATAGTTTTTGGTTGCATTGCGACCATCTCTTGAATGCATGTCTTCGGTGGTATAGAATTCACAACCGATAATGGGCTTTATGCCCTTCTTTTTGCAAGCTGCGTCAAATTGCACGGTAGCGTACATATTACCATGGTCGGTCATTGCTAGAGCAGGCATATTTAACTCGGCGGCTCTATCTACAAGCTTAGATATCGGCGCAGCTCCGTCGAGAAGGCTATATTCTGTGTGAACGTGCAAATGAACAAAATCTCTTTCTCTTTCCATAGTGACTCCTAGTCGGCGATTTCTTCTGCGAGTGTTAAAAGTTTACGCATGCGGTGGTTAAGACAACTCTTTGACGGATTTCCTGCTATCTTGAACGATAGTTCCGCAAGAGATAATTCGGGGAAGTTCAGTCTTGCTAGGGCCGTGTCTTGTAGGCCTTTGTCTAACGACCTTAACACTCCGTGTTTCATAAGTTTTTCTATTGCATATTGTTGCTTTAAGCTTGCTTCTATAGTCTTGTCGATATTGGCGGAAGTACAATTGTTTTTGCGGTTTTCATCGTTGCGTATGGAACGCATAACAATGGTGTTTTGGATTTCCAAAACTGCCTTCATGGCTCCCAAAAATGCGCAAAGGTCACTAATCTTTTCCGCATCCTTTAGGTATACCGAGAAAGACTCTCCGCGTCTACGCATCTTGGGCTCGGCATCAAGAGAAGTAAGCAGGTCAAGAAGATTTTCCGCAACTGTTTCATCCCCTAGATTGAATTCCATATAGTATCCGCCTTTGCCTTTGACGGTTGCCCCGTTTTCGGTTAGCGTAAACGAAGGTATAGAAATTGTTCCGCTTGCTAGGAATACGCCTTGCAAGAATGCTCTTTGGCAACAAGGAGTAGAAATTAGTTCGGGGCAAATCCCCTCGTAAAGTTGGTATGGCGCAGGGGATATGAAAGTTTCTTCTAGTAAGTCAAAGCATTTTGCGCCGGGTAAGTCCATTTCATAGACAACCTTTCTTTCTTGTTGGCGCATTATAACAACGGGTTCAAAGAAAATTAATTGTTTGACTATACTAGCGCTTTTTACTATCAGGTCGGAGCTTTGATGTTGAATGTTTATGCCAAAACCCGAGCTTGTAACGTAGTAGTTACCTGCTCCGCGAATGAGTCCTGATATGAATGCTCTTTTACAACAAGTGTTGTGTATCTTGCCTTCTATCAGCTCTTGCTTTACTATTTGGGAAATGGTATGTTCAACAATCAAGTCAGTTATCTCCTATAATATCTATTTCTCTTTTTAAGGTTACGTTGAATTTATTTTTAACTACGCTTTCGCAAAGTGCAACGAGCGTCATATAGTCTTTTGCCGTGGCTTTGCCTACGTTGACTATAAAGTTTGCGTGCTTTGTGGAAATCATTGCGCCACCGGCCGTTATTCCTTTTAGCCCTGCCTTATCAATGTAGTAGCCTGCGCTAATTCCATCTTCACACCTTAGAAACACTGAACCAAGACTGGGTTCTGTCGGTTGGGAATCCTTTCTTTTTTGCGCATGGTCGTTGATAATTCCTAAAAGGTTGTCGTCAGACTTTTTTAACTCTAGCTCCACGAATAGTATTAGTCTATTTAGAAACGAGTTGCCACTTGAACGATAGGCGTAGCGTATATCTTGTTTGGGTACGACTTCTCTTTTTAGAGTAATTGTGTTAAGACAAAAAACTTTTTTAACACAAGAAGAAAAGTCTAAGCCGTAACATCCCGCATTTTTAATTGTTGCTCCACCTATTGAGCAGGGTATACCGCTCAATTTTTCTAGGCCGGCGTATCCGAGTCCGGCAAGCTTCCTACTGAGAGCCGGTAACTTTACGCCCGCGCTCACGACAACGCCGGTTTCTCTTATAAACAGGTGGTGGAATTTATTTAGAGAAATCACAATTTCGCTTGTTCCGCCATCTAGAATCAAAGTGTTTGAGCCGTTGCCAATTAGGTAAAAGGGAACGTTAAATTTCTTGGAGAGCTTTACGACTTCTTCGATTTCCCTTGCAGTTTTAGGATAGGCGACCAGTTTCGCAACACCGCCACACTTCATAAGACTTAGCTCACTAGCGCTAACGTTAGTTTTATAGTCTATACCCATCTGTGTGAGCGCTTCAATCAACGCTTTAATATTATAACAAATACCGCCACTCATTACAAGCCCAAGTTCCTATTTTTTCGCAAATTTAATTTTAATAAAATTAACCTATAAACTGCAATTGCCAATAGTCCTATGCCCACGGCTCCAAGAACGGGGTAGGTTAGTTTTATTATTTCATCAAAGCCGAAAAAGGAAACCAATAGCGCAACTGCGCATATAACGTAGGGGTTAAAGGAGCCTTCTAGGGAGCAAAGCGACAAAGATGAAATGCAACTGGTTAATACGGAAATAAAAATGATAATGGCGCTAAAAACAGACGTATTGGTATCTATGGATACGTAATAAAGGGGTATACTTGCATCTTCATACCCTACAATCAGGGAACGAACAATTAGTAAAATTGCCGTTGCAACAATGAATATTATACTAGAAATGATAGGAGCATTTTTCTTTTGTATGTCTTTAATTAGACTTCCGGCAAATAGGCCTGCGTTAGCCGAATTCATCCCTGCGTAAAGTAACGGATAAACTACGTTAAATTGTCCCGTTGGCTTGCTTGCGTTTTTGGAAAAGAGAATAATTAGGGAAACCAGTATTAACGGCATGCTCAAACTAGTTAACAATTTAATAAAGTTTTTGCCTAGCTCCATGGAAATTAACGTAAGGATTGCCATGCAGAACGCCCCACCGGTTAATCCCCAAATTTCTTTGAATAAGACTTCTGCGCCACCAAGCATTGCGCTCAAAAAAACAAAGTTTATGAATCGGATTATAAGGCTTCCCGCCGTTTCATTTTTAGGGAATAGGGTGTGTGTTGTATTTCCTTTTGATACTATTGCAAGTAATATAAAGGGATAAGAAAACAGACCTATGGCAAGACCGCAAAGGACAATGGAAAGTACGTTTGCATTTCCTAAGAAAAGAGCGACTTCCTTGCCCGTTGCGAGTCCCGCCCCAACAAGACAACTTATAAAGCTAAAAGCTATTACTAGACTTTTGAGATATATCATATATTATCTTATTGGTCTATACATTCTTTTAGACGTTACTTAAAAGATTTTATAATAATTTTTTCTATTAGCGCAACTACAAGATACATCAAGGTTGCAAGAATACAAAGGATTATTGTTGATGCCATAACTAAGTCTAGTTTGAAGACTTGCGAGCCGTAAACCAATAGATACCCTATGCCTTCTTTGGAAACTAGATACTCTCCCATAATTGTACCGACCCAACTGAGCCCAACGTTGATTTTTAGTATGGAAATAATGTTAGGAACGTTATAGGGTAGTATAAGTTTGAGAAGTATTTGAGTTTTGCTTGCGCCCATTGCCGTTAGCAACTGGATTTTTTCTTTATCTACGGAAACAAATCCGGTGTAAGCAGAAATGATTGTTATTATAACGCATATCAATAACGCCATCGTGATTATGGCGCCACGCCCTGCGCCAACCCAAATAATTATAATAGGGCCGAGCGCTATTTTAGGGAGTGAGTTGAGCACTATTAGGTATGGCTCCATTATTTCGTTTAGCGTTTTGCTCCACCAAAGCGCAATGCCTATTAGTACGCCTAAAAGAGTAGAAAGAAGGAAACTCAGTACCGTTTCATATAGAGTTGCGCCTACGTGTTTCCAAAGGTCACCGCTCAAATATAAGTCCTTTAATGAAAGCGCAATTCTGGATGGAGAACTTGTAATAAAAGGGTCGCTCCACTCAAATTTTGCAGATAGCTCCCAAAACACAAAAGCTAAAATTAGGATGCTGATTTGCGAAATTAGGACTACTAATTTATGGATTTTGATGCTTTTAAGATACTTTTTATGCTCTTCGCTCATATTTAACCCCCTAGGTCTTTCCAAACGTTACGGAAGTAAACGTTAAAGGCTTTTTGCTCACGCCTTCTAATAGGCGGAAGACTTCTATCCAGCTCGACGTTATATATTGTTTTAATTCGGGCGGGACGCTCCGAGAGAACGATGATTTTAGTACTCATCGATATAGCTTCACTAATATCGTGAGTGACTAAAATGGCAGTTTTCTTTTCCGCTTCGATTATACTTGCTACGTCGTCGCAAACGGCTAACCTAGTTTGAAAGTCTAGCGCGGAAAACGGCTCGTCCAGTAGAAGTAATTCGGGAGCGCCAACGAGCGTCCTAATGAGCGCAGCCCTTTGTCGCATACCGCCGGAAAGCTCGCTGGGGCGCTTATTCATAAAGTCTTTTAGACCGTATTTCTCAAGCAAAGATTTTGCGTACTCTATTACTTCCGGTGTTTTGTTTTTCTTTATTTCCGGTGAAAGAGTAACGTTTTTCAATATCGTTCGCCACTCGAATAGTTGGTCGCGCTGTGGCATCAATGCTATTAAGTCTTTGGCTTCACTGAGTGGTCTACCATCTATAATTACTTCTCCGTGACTAGGCGTTATAAGGCCTGCTAAAACGTGGAGTAACGTAGATTTACCACATCCGCTGGGACCGACTATGGAAACGAACTCACGCTCGTTAACCGTCAAAGATATATCCTTTATAGCTTCTGTTTCTCCACTAGCGGTGTGGTAAGTGTGGGAAAGGTTTTTGAGCGTGAGTAATGCCATAGTTAACTCCTTATTGCAAACTTTCTACTATGCTATTGTCAATAACGTCTTCAAACGCAACGTCCTTGTCTAGCACTTTACTGAATTTTAGAATATCGATTAGTTTATTGTAATCTTCTTTTAGCATAACGGGCGAAGTCTTGAACGCTCCTATTTCTTTGTAGGCTTTTACAGCGCCTGCAAGGTCTTCTACGGAGCTTCCCGTAAAGCTGGGTAGTAGGGCGTTTGCAATGGTTAAATCATCTTTTTCCATTACGAAATCTATACCTTTTTGTATAGCTTTCATGAAAGATTTTAAGGTGTTTTGGTTATCCTTAATATAGGTTTTAGTTGCCATAAAGCAAGTATATGGGACTTCACCGGCTTCTGTACCAACGTCGGTTAAAACGTAACCTTTGCCTGCATTTTGGTAAGTGGTTGCAACGGGTTCGAACATTGTGCAATAGTCACCGGTGCCGGAGCCGAAAGCGGATGCTATAAGGTCGAATTGCACGTCGTAGTTTATGGTGATGTTTTGTCCGTTTACAAGTCCGTTTTTATATAGAGCGTATTCTAGGCACATTGCAGGCATACCGCCCTTTCTGCCACCTATAATCTCTTTGTTTTCAAGAGAAGACCAAGAGAAATTTTCTACCTTTTCTCTACCTATCAAAAACGAACCATCCTTGGTCGTAAGTTGACCGAAAACTAAGGGATAATTACTGCTACCGCCGGCTTTAACGTATACGGCAGTTTCGGGACCGGCGAGTCCAACGTCGGCTTGTCCGCTCATTACGGCGGTCATAGTTTTATCGCTACCGCCCCCGTTAGTTAACTCTATGGAAAGACCGACTTCTTCAAAGTATCCGTTATTGATAGCAACGTATAAAGGCGCGTAAAATACTGAGTGGGTAACTTCGTTGACCCTAACTACAGAATCGTTTTTATCGTTACAGCCAATAAGGGATAGCGTAGCAAGGCTAAGTAGCGTTACTACTAGTAATATCGTTACAAATTTTCGCATGATAACTCCTTTTAATACTACATACTATGAGCGCCAAATTGTAAGGAGTTACACTTATTTACAGTTATTTTGACCTTTATGAACTTGAAAAGCTAATAGCAATATGTTATATTTATATAGATGAAGAAATTTGTTACTTATATAACGATATTTATATTTGTTTTCGCTTTATGCCTAGGTTTATCGTCTAGCGTTATTGCTAGCGCAGAAAATGAGATTAGCGTAGAGAGCGTTACCAAGCTTGATGCGAGTGGCGCCGTCGTATTATATGACGGCGAATATTCACGCAACGTAACGATTAATTACGCTTTTTTGACTGCAAGTAGTTATAACGTTAAAGTTTATAAGAAGGTAGGCGCAACTTTTGATGAAATTCGTGTTTCTACGATTCAAAACGTAGTAGACGGAAAGGGTGCGTATTCAGTAATAGACGACGGAGAACTTAGGATAGATTGTTTTGCATTTGACGTTGATGGAGATACCGTTGGAACGCTTTCTATACAAGTAAAGTCGGACGTAACCGCGCCCGCATCTCCTACTATTGACGCAGACGGCGCATTTAATACTTCGCACTCGGAATCTTTTAACGTGGCGTATCTTATAAACTATGATGAGCTTTCCGGCGTAGATTTTACTCGTTCAACATATAATTTTAAGGACGAAGATGGCAACGTTATAATAGAAGAAACGCTAGTTAAGGAAGGCTATGACAAATCTCTTGTTCGTGGAATAGGGCAAAACGGCGTTTTAACTTTTACCGTTTATGATAATGCGGGCAATTTTGTAGTTGCGAGTAAAAATTATAACTTGCATTATTACGTTGACTCAACGGCTCCAACTATTGCAGTTACTCCTAGCGTAGGATATAGTCCTAACGTAATGGTAACGCTTAGTTGGCCCCAAGGCGTAACGCATAAGTATTATAAAATTATCGTAAACGGCATAGAGCAAGCGCGTGCTCCCTATACAGTGCCGTTTAGTATTACTCAAGAAGGCGCCATAGAAATTAGGGCATATTATTATAAAGAAGGAGAAGAGACGTACGTTTCCAAGTTTATAGACAACGTAGATAAAACGCCACCGAATGCAAATACAATAAAAGAAAGCATAGGCGTTAAGGTTGATTTAACGTCCACTTCTCCCGTAACGCTGTCTCTAAGAGTGCTTGATGGTAAAAGTGGAATAAAGAGAGTGTATCTCAAAAACTTTGGAACGGAGTTCACCAACGTAGAAAGTAATATTTATGCTTTAGACGTAACTTCAAGACTCGGGCTTAGCGTAATTATAGTGGTAGAAGATAATGCCAGTAACAAGACGGAATATAATTATCCCTTGAACGGATACGCTAAGGAAACTATAAATTACTATGCAAACGCCTTCAGTAATTTGGAAGAAGAAGCGTACGATGAAGTTGCTTGGCGTAACCTTTTGGATGAATATAATAAGCTTTCCAATCTACTCAGTTCGGCAAGTAGTACGGCAGGGGATATATCCCCTTACTCAAAATCGGTTGATAGCGCAATAAGTGGTAAATACGAAGTTAAGGTAACCGTAGTTGATGCAATAGATGGCCTAATTAACGATTTTAAGGCAGAACTAGCCGTTAACGGCTCTAACGTAAAGAAGGGCGGAAAAATAAACGTTGCCGTAAATAAAATTGACGTGAGCGAAGCTGAATTCAACGAAAAAATATCAGTTGGCGCAACTATTGCAAAGTTTCCTGCATACCAAGGCTACGGCTTTAATTTGAGCCTTACCGACAGAGAAGGTAGCGCCGTTACGTTACACAATCAAATGAGCGTTTCATTAACTATACCGGGCGCAAACAAGCTCGCTAAGGTGTATTATGAAAAGGACGGAATACTTATCCAACTTTCATCTATAATAGAAAACAACGTATTAACTTTCCAAACGGAATCTTACGGTAACTTCTACTTGATAGTAGAAACAGATATGCCCAAAGAATTAGGAAAAGGACTGACGATAGGCGGTAAATTCTATCCTATGAATCTTCTTTTGATAACTGGTGGAATAATGCTTGGGGCTATGGTTTTGGTAGGGGTTTTAACACCTATAATTTATAAGGTAGTCAAAAATAACAAGAGTGGAAGAAATAAGTTTGATTATTTAAGATAACTAGCCAAACAAAAAAAGGGAGCATTATCGCTCTTTCCATAGGTGTGGTTTATGGGAAAGAAATTATCAGAAATGAGTTTGGAAGAACTGTGGCAGTTGTTTCCTATTATTCTAACAGAACATCAAGAGTGTTGGAAAGAATGGTATTTGGAAGAAGAAACCCTGTTAAAGAAAGTTCTTCCAAAAGTCCAAAGGATAAGCAATATAGGAAGT
>JAZRAN010000171.1:0-3254 GCA_045634605.1 Candidatus Stercoripulliclostridium sp.
AAACGGGTAGATTTATTAGGGTAGTAACAGGTCCTGAAAACACTCCGTAAGACGCCGTGGCAACGGACTCTCCAAGAGAGCCTTTCAGCACGTTGACTACTAAGAAACTATCTATGAATTGGGTAAGCGGAAAAATCATACCGCCTATAGTAATAGGTAACGATATCCTAAGAATACTCTTATATTCTTCCTTTGCTAAATTAAAATCCAGTTTTACCCTATCTCCAAGGTTTTTCCTTTTATATATGAAGTAAAGGATGACGAAAGTAACGACTTCACTAACGCTAACTCCTATTAGCGCTCCACCCACTTGCACCGCTACTCCATACGCCCCTAGGACGTAAGCAAAGGACAAACCAACCGCCAGTTTTACTACCGATTCTACAAGTGAAGAAAGAGCGGTAGGAAACATTTGCTCGTGTCCTTGGAACCAGCCTTTTAGCACCGCTATACCGCTTACGAACACTATCGCAGGCGCAATAGCGATATACCCTATTCGAGCGCTTTGCGCACCCTGCAATCTTCCTATAAGTCCACCGCCAACGGCAAGCAAAACAGCAAGAATAACGCCCGTTCCAACTACTATAACAAAAGATGCCCTAATCAGTGTTAAATTTCCTTTTAGGTTTCCTTTAGCGTTGTTTTCGGACACTAAAACACTTATTGCAAGCGGAAGCGCTCCACTAGATGCCGTTAGAGCAACGGCGTACACCGGGTACACCATTTGGTACAAGCCCATACCTTCTGCTCCCAAAATATTCGTTAGCGGTATGCGGTAGCAGGCGCCTATAATTTTAGACAAAAGTAGCGCCACCATCATTAGCGTTGCGCTCTTTATAAACGACCCTTTCATTATAGCCTTGACCCTATAAAGTGCGCGCCTGTTTCCGCTGTTTTTAGTAGTGTTTCATTGGGTATCTTCTTGGAATAAAGCACTACTGCGCCCATTACGTCACCCCTTACTATTATGGGTACAACGACTTGACCCTTTACGCCGTCCAGCCTTCCACCAAAGAAGGATATCATCTCGCTACCCATATAACTTTCCGCCTTTCTTAACTCTATTCTTTCCCTAAGGTTTTCGGTTATAGGACTACCGACGGCAAGCCTTACTAAATCTCCGCTTACCGCTACTACCCTATCGTTATCGGTTATTATAGCCGTGTACCCCGTCGTGCGATACACGCTAAGCGCATATTCCATTTGGAAGTCTATCATCTCACTTACCGCCGAATATTTCCTAAGAATAAGGGTATCATCCTTTTGGGTAACTTCTATCTCTTCCCCTTCTTTTATTCGCATTATTCTGCGAAGTTCTTTGGGTATAACCACCCTGCCTAACTCATCCATTCTTCTCACAATTCCTGTTGAGCGCATATAATATAATCTCCTTACCTTTTAGTGTGCGAAAAATTTAAGGTTGTATTAAACAAATTTATGATATAATTAAAATATAGGGAACGACCTATCAAAATAAAAGGAGATGCTTATGGAACTAACTTTTTTAGGCGCAGCGCGCGAAGTTACCGGTAGTTGCTATCTTCTACACGTAGGAAATAAGAATATTCTTATCGACTGCGGTATGGAGCAAGGACCCGATATCTATGAAAATCAAACCCTTGCCGTCAATCCAAGCAGTATTGACGCAATACTCATCACTCACGCTCACATAGACCACAGCGGACTCCTTCCTTTAATATATAAAAAAGGATATCGCGGTAAAGTCTTTATGACGCGCGGTACGAAAGACCTTACTAAAATACTTCTTCTTGATAGCGCCCACATACAAGAATACGAAGCCGAGTGGCGTAATCGCAAGGCAAAACGCGGGTCGCATAACGAATACGCGCCACTTTACACCAGAGTTGATGCGGAAGGCGTAATCAAAAACTTGCGTGGAGTAGACTACGATAAACCTATTGATATAACGGACGGCATAAGGGCAACATTCATAGACGCAGGTCATCTTTTAGGCTCAAGTTATATAGAAGTTACCGCAACGGAAAACGGAATAACCAAAACGATACTGTTTTCAGGTGACGTAGGCAACAAGAATAAGCCTATTATACGCTGTCCGTCCCCTACTCCAAAAGCCGATTACGTAGTAATGGAGTCCACCTACGGAGATAGACTACACGGCAAGGACCCCGACTACTCCGGCTCGCTCGCAAGGATTATAGAAGAAACTTTCGCTATGGGCGGTAACGTTGTTATACCAACTTTTGCGGTAGGCAGAATGCAAGAAATGCTCTACTTCCTAAGAGATATCAAAACTCGTGGATTATGCCCCAATTTCCCCGATTTTACGGTCTACGTAGATAGTCCGCTGGCAATAGAAGCAACAAATATCTATAACAAAAACGTAGAAGATTATTGCGACGAAGAAACGCAAGCGCTTATAAGCCAAGGAATAAACCCCATAACGTTCAAGGGCCTAAAAGTAAGTGTTACGGCGGACGATAGCAAGCTCATAAACAAAGGTTACGAGCCAAAAGTTATACTTTCCGCATCCGGTATGTGTGAAGCGGGTAGAATAAGGCACCACCTAAAGCACAACCTTTGGAGAAAGGAAAGCTCCATAGTATTCGTAGGATACCAAGTTAAAGGCACTTTAGGAGCGTTGCTACTTGAAGGAGCGGACACCGTAAAACTCTTTAATGAAACAATAAAAGTACGCGCAAGGATAGTAAAACTGGAAGGCACTTCTTCCCACGCCGACCGCGACCACCTTCTCTCTTGGATTAAGAGCATCCCTACGCCTACTCGCGTATTCGTAACACACGGAGAAGATAGCGTTGCCGAGCTATTTGCAAAGACGCTTGACCGCGCGCACAAAATACCCGCCGTTGCTCCGTATAACGGCGCAGTATACGACCTAATAAACAACGACTGCATATACGTAGGCAATACTTCCAAAAAGGAAAATACCCGTAGACAAGAAGAAAGCGAGCGCTTTAACACTTCTACCGTATACGGAGCTCTCAAACAAACGGCAAGCGAGTTCAATAAACTAATACCCACGCTGGAAGGCAGAGTAAACCGAGAGTTACGAGAACTAACGAAGGAATTAAATGACCTTATAACAAAGTATAAATAAAATAATAAAGCCCCGACTTTCGGGGCTTTCGTTTTGCTCGTTTAATTATTTTTGGTTTTCCGCTTCCGCAATCTTTTTTATTACCTTATAAATTGCAGTCAAACCTTTTTCTAGCGTATCGGTAGTAAATCTTTCGGACTTATCTAGCATAGTGTGA
>JAZRAN010000172.1:0-2205 GCA_045634605.1 Candidatus Stercoripulliclostridium sp.
TTATAAACTTTCCGGTATGTCTAGTGGCGATTACCTAAAATTTGCGTTAGGCGAAGGCATCGTAACCGCTATTTCCGGTGGTCTATTAGGATTTATTGCAGGTTATGCCGTCAATATGCTAGTACCTAGTCTTGGCTCCATAATCCAAAGGTATAGTAGCTTTAATATTATGCCTTGGCAACTACTTTCCACTTTCGCAATAGGCGTCGTTGCCTTTATGATTTTGTGGATGATAATAGCTCTTGTAAACCGCAATATCAAGACTGGCTCGATAAACGAGCGTAACCTAAATAGATAGCGCTTATATTATTATTTATAATAAAATAGGCTTATTCTATTGCGCACGCCTTATAAATATGTTAAAATCTTCAAATAATAATCTTCCTTAGGAGATAGATATGTCTAGAAACGTAATGGATATTTTGAGAGAAAGAGGCTTTATTAAGCAAACCGTTTTTGAAGACGATTTGTACGAACTACTCGGTAAACAAAGCGTTCCTTTCTACGTAGGTTTTGACCCCACGGCAGACAGCTTGCACGTAGGTCACTTCTTGGTACTTATGGCTATGAGCCATATGCAAAAAGCAGGTCATAAGCCCATCGTTCTTTTGGGCGGTGGTACCGCTATGGTTGGCGACCCTTCCGGCAGAACGGATATGCGCTCTATGATGACCAAGGAAAACATCAAGCATAACGTTGAGTGTTTCCGCAAGCAAATGAGCAGATTTTTCACCTTTGAAGGCGAAAACGGCGCAATTATGGTAGATAATGGCGATTGGCTATTGAACCTTAACTACATCGACTTTTTGAGAGAAGTAGGCGCTCATTTCTCCGTAAACAGAATGCTTACCGCAGACTGCTATCGTCAAAGAATGGAAAAGGGACTCACTTTCCTAGAGTTCAACTATATGCTAATGCAAGCTTACGACTTCCTAGTACTCTTTAAGAAGTACGGCGCAGTACTTGAGTGTGGCGGAGACGACCAATGGTCCAACATGCTAGCAGGCGCAGACCTTATTAGAAGAAAGGAAGGCGCTCCCGCATACGCTATGACTTTCTCACTTCTTCTTACCAGCGAAGGCAAGAAGATGGGTAAGACGATGAAGGGCGCATTGTGGCTAGATGAAAACAAGACGAGCCCCTATGAATTCTACCAATATTGGCGTAACGTTGATGACAATGACGTAGAAAAATGCTTGGGATTCCTAACCTATCTACCTATGGATGAAGTAAAGGCTCTTTGCAGTTGCTACACCGTTGATGAAAACGGCGTAAAACACTTTGACGGCAAGATTAACGAAGCAAAAGCAAGACTCGCTTACGAAGTAACCAAAATCGTTCACGGCGAAGAAAAAGCATCTCTTGCAGAGCGTCAAGCAAAAGGCGCTTTTGGTGGCGGTGGAGAAATGCCCGAAGCAGAAATGCCCGAAGGCATCACCAAGGTTGCAGACCTTCTCGTTGCATTAAAACTAGCAGGAAGCCGTGGCGAAGCAAAGAGACTCATAGAAGGCGGTGGCATTAGGGTTGATGACGAAAAGGTTGTCGGTTTTGATGCAAACATCCCCGAAAAAGCTCTCAAAGAAGGATTCGTCATCCATAAGGGTAAAAAGCAACACATCAAGGTTATCGTAAAATAATGCAATACTCCACCATAGAAAGGGAATACGTCGTTACGACGGAAGTGTGCAAGTCTAAGTTTATTTGTAGGCTTGCGCCGATAAATACCCTTGACGAAGGCTTAGAGTACGTTCAAAAAATCAAGAAGGAGTTCTCGGACGCAAGGCATAATTGCTACGCTATAATCGGCACTCCGGAAAGTAATTCCCTAAAGTACAGCGACGACGGCGAGCCTAGCGGTACGGCGGGCGTACCGATGATGGGAGCGTTGCAAAAGAACGGACTTTACGGCGTCGTGTGCGTGGTAACAAGATATTTTGGTGGCATAAAGCTTGGCGCGGGTAGACTTGCCCAAACCTATCTTAAGAGTGTAGTAGACACCATTGAGAGCGCGGAAATAGTAGAAAATAAACTTTCTTCCGTAATGAGCATAGAACTTTCTTACGGAGAATATAAACTCTTTAATAACTCGTTTTCGGCGCTTGAACATATCGTTTTGGATACCGAATATGGTCTAAACGTAAAAATAACCTTTGCTACTCCAATACAAAACGAAGCAAAGGTAAAAGAAAAAATAGTGGAGCTTAC
>JAZRAN010000173.1:0-4503 GCA_045634605.1 Candidatus Stercoripulliclostridium sp.
TCGTCATAGGGCAATCCTATCGTTACGCCTTTTGAATATTTTTCTATTTCCGCAATTATTTCTATTTGTTTTTTAGAAAGGGAATCAAACCCAAAAACGTAAAAATACGATTCCGTTACCTTTTTTGAATTTGCGCATTCCGCCTTGAAGGCGTCAAGTCTGGAAGTAGAGTCTTCGTACTCCTTTAGCGTTTTTATATACTCTTTATACAAAATGCGTATATCTTTCACCTTGTCTTCTGTCGTGCCCTCAAGCTTCAATTTGCTTTTTTCCAAGTCCGTTTCTTTAATTCCGTTGTTGCGGAGAGATGCTATTACCGCATACATTTCTCCCGCAAACCCATCGGTAGAAGATGCCTTCGCATAGTGATTAAGATCTCCTTGGACGGCTCTTACGCTCTTTTGGAAGTACAAAACGGCGCCTTGTTTACTAAGCGTATGCCCTATTTTATTACCTAGCGTTTTTTTGGCAAGCCTAGTGAAAGACACTACTTCTATATTCATAGAGCCGTTTATGCCAAGTCGCTCAAAAATCGTCTTTTCGGCAAGTAGAGCAAACGCATCGGGTATGATAACGACGTGATGCCCTACGTTATAATCGTTTTTCTTAATTTCATCTATTACGCCGTAGATGGCGCAAGTAGACGTGTTTGCGGTAATAATCTTAATCATAACGTTTCCTTTGTACTTATTGCGCGTGCGCATACGCACACATTATATATTACTATAATCCGCCGTCAGTTTCAAGATGCAATTTATTATATTGCGATAGATGTCCCCAAAAAGTAACACGTGTTAGAATAATCTTGCGCATATCATAGAGCAGTCGTCACGCTCATCGGGGGCAATTCTTGCTACGTTTTCCATAACCTTACTGCAAATTTCATCGGGGTTTCTCGTGTCCACGTGGGAAAGAATTTCTTCTAGCCTTTCCTTGCCGAGTCCGTCTA
Organism: Candidatus Stercoripulliclostridium sp.; assembly: GCA_045634605.1. Lineage (GTDB taxonomy): Bacteria > Bacillota > Clostridia > Christensenellales > DTU072 > Stercoripulliclostridium_A. The sequence continues at coordinate 950 of JAZRAN010000173.1, forward strand.
TGACTCCGTCCGAAAACATAACCAAAAAGTCGCACGGCGTCAGCCTAATCGTTTCCGTTATGGGCGACACTCCGTCCACTATGCCTAGGGGGAGCGACCCGCACTCAATCTCCCTTATACCACCGGGAGATATGACGTAACTTTCCCTTGCTCCTTGCTTTATTACGTCTACGTCTCCGCTAAAAGTGTCTATTACGGCAACGTCTATTGCATTGAATTCTTCCTTATTTCTCACTTTTATCAACCGCTCTACGCTCCTAAGCGCCGTTTCGTGAGAAAATCCCATTTTATATAAGGCTTTTATTAAACTCATTGCGGAGCTACTGTTTTCCGATGCGTCTTTACCGTGCCCCATTCCGTCGGCAAGACACAACATTACCTTGTTTGAGCTAAGTCTAATTACGGCTTCCTTATCGCCCGAGCCGTTTCTGTCCTTAGGCGAAACCCTTTCCCCATACGCTACCTTATACCTAGGCTCCCTTTCTAAAAAGACGGCGATTTCCCCGTTTACGCCCACTTTTTTATCGCTTATACACATAGGCGTCCCCATAACTTTGTTTATGGTTGTCCTAAACTCCGCTTTCTTTAGGTCCTTTTCCTTTACGCTAAGGCTTATCTTGCCACCTTCAAATACAATTATCTCCTTTGCCGATATTCCCGCTTCGTTAAAGGCGTCTTTTAGTCTTTCTTCCGTTTTTAGGTCGTATTTTGCAAGCGCTCCCACCTTGTCGCCAAGGTCCTTTATCACTTGCCCCACCCCTTCCACTTGCTCTTTTAGGAGAGCTTTGTTTTCGTTTATGCTACGCTCCTTTTTTATTGCCGTTTCCGTTTCATAAAGCACTTCGTTTGCTTTCATTATAACTCCGCTCAAATTCATACACCTACTGCTCAAAAAGGGAGAGGCATCAAGTATGCTCGCCTTTCCCGTTTCTATTGCCGAGCGCATCAACTCTTGTATGACTATTTCCGTGCCGTTTCCGCCTAGCGCCTTTTTGCATTTTTGATAATGAGCGCATCTCTTGCACGCCCTTTCTACAACTTCCAAAGCAAGTTCCATTTGGTTTAACTCTAGCTTATCATCACCCACGCAAAGAGCGCCGGCTACGTCGAAAAGCGACGATGACAAGCTATGTAGTTTATCCTTTACGTCCACGCGATTTTTGTTGATTATCGTCCTTGTTAGCGTTTCTTGTCCACTAATAAACCTGTCATACCCCTTTTTCTTTATCTTTATGGGTATTAAGAGTGTCATCAACGCTCCGCTAGATGGAGCAATCAACTCCAAATAGTTGCCGTCAGTTATCCCTAAAAATATGGCAACCCCTTCTAACGCTACGACAAAAAATCCACCTAGATATCCGTGATATTTTGGACATACCGCAACTATTACCGCAAGTATTATGGTAAACGCAAAAGATTCTACTCCGTTCCCAAAAAGCCTTGATATAGCAAAAGCCGAACCTACTTCCATTACGCTTAGAATTGGAATAGAATGAGAAAGAGTAACAAGCAAAACAACGATAGCGGAGCAGACGTCAAAAAAGAAAATATCAAGGTATTCGAGCGTGAGTCCCAATAGAGTAAGGCAAACGCAAAATGCAAATCTCTCTCTTTTGGAAAGGTCATAATTAAGTCTTTTTACCAAAATTGCGCCAATAACCAAAGAAAACACAAGCGTTAAAGGTACGCTAAGCACGGCTCCAAGCAACAGTTTGATTAGCCCGTTTAGGTCGCTTGCGCTCACGCCTATTCTTACAACGAGTGATAAAAGAGCATAAACGGACACCAATCCAACGCTCAATTTTCTACCTAACTTATAATGGACGAAGACGTAAATAAACGTTATGATTACGGGGGTAGCAAGAAAGAGAGCGCCCATCCAACACAAGTTAAACGCCACTCCGCTAGCAATATAAAGGGGAGAAAGCGCGAGTACGTTTTGCTTATGATACACAAGCGCAAAAAAGAAAGCTACGCTAAAACCGTAAACCCCCGTCTTATATTCCAAAAAATGCAAAAAGGCAAACGTTAACGTATATAAAACGTATTTGATAATATCTTTTTTCATATCGCTATAATAAAATAAAACAAGCCACGTATTATGGCTTGTTTTGTCGATAATGTTGTTTAGTTGCTTTACGCCTTTGCTCTCTTTACTACGCTTAGGTCTTTTAGCATTCCCCCGTCCGCATCGTATTTTAGTATTACCCTGCCCAGTATGGAATCCATATCCCCAAGCATTCCGCTACGAGAATCTAAAGAGTTGAGCCTATTATCTCCGCAAAAATAGAATTTGCCTTCCGGGACCACGAGTTTATCGTGCGCGTCGGATTCCCTTGCCCTAAGGTTTCCACCAAGATACTCTTCATCCAATTTGACGTCGTTGACGAATATAAAATACGCCGCTCCGTCCTTCTTGATTTCTACGGTGTCCCCGGGAAGACCTATGATGCGCTTGATATAATGGCTTTCTCCGTTACCCGTTTGTATATGGGTATTGAATACTACTATATCGCCCGCGCGATATTTACCTTGCTTAAAGAGTATTACGTTGTCGCCGTTTTGTATGGTGTCTTCCATAGACGAACCTTCTACGGGAATTGTTTGGAATAACCAATTGGATAGGAAAAAAGCGCCTACCACACAAATGATTACAAGCAATACGTCTATTATTATTTTAGCAATCTTATTCATTATATAAACAATATGTTTCCTACTATTATTTTTTCGCCTTTTATGGAAAGAGCTTTTATGCCATACCAATCTCCAAGCGACATAAGGTTATCGTCCTTGAAGTCGGTTATCTTCAAACGGGTTCCCATAAATAACCCTTTGGTGTCTTTTAACGCTATTTTTGCGCTATAAGTCTTGCTTCCTGCGTCCGATTTTCCAAGTAGAGTTATTTCCGCTTCCGTTTGTCCTTCCGCAAGGAGCTCCAGTTGGAGTATTCTACTGCTGTCCGCACTCTCATCGGGGTCAAATCGGTAAGTCGTTATGCCGTCGCCGTCACTCGTTAGTCCCACCATACCCTTAGGGGTAGTTACTACTCGCAAACTCTTTTCGAATAGTACGCTTGACTCGCAGTCTTCTACAAAACTGGTTTCTTCATCCCCCGCTTGATATATAACCCTTAGCGTTGCGTTTGCCGTTTTTACCTTCGGCTTTACGGGAAGTCCTTTTAGGTCGCGGTATTCTACCAAAGAAGAAAGGTATAGTCCGCTTTCATACTCTACGGATGCAAACGCAAAGAGTGGCTCTTTTTCATCGTATTCTTCGGCATCCGCAATATATTCGTTATATGAAACGGAAAGGCCGTCTGCTTCGTGATAGTCGCGTAATGCGTGGTGATATTCCTTTTCCGCATAATATACGACAACCTTTTTTATCATAGACGACGGGTCGCAATCTACGTTAAAACTAGGGACTTCCCCTTCCGTCACTCTCATCGTTAAAACGGGGGCGGGGGGTAACTCGTCTATTCTTCCCTCCGCAACCGCCCTAAGCCATATTATAAGAGAGCGGTAAGCTTCGGGTAGCATAAAGTCGGTTGCTAG
>JAZRAN010000174.1:0-2618 GCA_045634605.1 Candidatus Stercoripulliclostridium sp.
CAAGCGGCCATCGTACACTCGCTTGCAAAGTGGAAGAGAGTTGCGCTCAAGGAATATGGATTTAGCGCAGGCGAAGGCATCTATACCGATATGAACGCAATCCGCAGGGATGAAGAACTGGATAACCTACACTCCGTATACGTAGACCAATGGGACTGGGAAAAGATTATAACGGAAGAAACCCGTACCGTTGATTACCTAAAGAGAGTAGTAAAGTGCATAGTTGGCGCAATATGCGAAACGATGGACGTACTAAAGTGCAGATATCCCCAATTGACTGCAAAGTTAAAGAGAACGGTAAAGTTTATAACTTCCCAAGAGTTAGAAGACCTATATCCTACGCTTAGCGCAAAGGAAAGGGAAAACGCAATAGTAAAGGAATACGGTACCGTATTCATTATGCAAATAGGCAAGGTGCTAAAGTCTGGCAAAAAGCACGATGGAAGAGCGCCCGACTATGACGATTGGGATTTGAACGGCGACCTACTATTCTGGCACGAAACTCTTGGATGCGCAATGGAAATTAGTTCTATGGGCATAAGGGTAAACGAAGAATCGCTTGCTAGACAGCTAAAGATTGCGGGCGTGGAAGAGAGAAAGGAACTATTCTTCCATAAGGCGCTACTTGGTGGGGAACTACCATTGACAATGGGTGGCGGTATAGGTCAATCAAGACTTTCCATGTTGATGCTACAAAAGGCTCACGTTGGCGAAGTACAGGTATCACTTTGGGACGAAGACACTCAAAGGATATGCAAAGAAAACGGAATACACTTGTTGTAATAAAGAAGAAAGAGCCTACTGTGTAGGCTTTTTTCAAGGAGAAAAAAGATGAAATATCTACCAATAAAGGAACTAACCGAGTCGGGGTACGAGCTAACTCTTAGGGCGCTAAGCGAGAGCCTTAGTGACGGAAGATACGAGCTTGAAGACGGGGCGTACGCATTTATTTCCGGCTATGAAACCAAGCCCTTGGAAGAAGGCTTATACGAAGCGCACAAGGAGTACACGGACGTACAAGTTATACTCGAAGGCAAAGAGATAATAGGCGTTATGAGCCTTGATGAAATGCGAGAAGGCGAGTGCGTAAAGGAATACGTCTACGACATAGAGTTGTACAAAGCGAGCGGTGGAAAGCTTGTTGATTTGGCTAGGGGTGACTACCTAATTTTAACGCCAAACGAAGCGCATATGCCGGGCGTAAGCAGAGAGCCTAGTAAAAATCGCAAATTGGTAATAAAGGTTCCCTATAAGGCGTAAAAGGAATACTAAAATGAAAGAAATTAATCTAACGTTTGAAGAATTCGAAAGGGCGGAATTTAGCCTTTATGAAGGTAATCCCGTAATAGAAAACTTTGGTCTTAGTCCCGTTGTAGCGGACCCAAGCGTGCTAACGCCACTAGAGAGCCACGACGGAAAGTGGCACCTTTTTTGCCACACGTTTTTGGGTGTCTACGAGCTTAGTAGCGAAGACGGAATAAAGTGGAAAAGGGGAAAGAGAATTGTTCCAAACGCAATGCGTCCCGACTGTGTTTACGTAGGCGGAACGTACTACTTGTACTACGAAAAAACGGAAAGCCTAGTAAAGCGTGGTCTTTCTCTAATCGGCGGAAAGTGGCGCTCGGAAATAGCCCTTGTAACTTCCACCGACCTAAAGAATTGGAGCGAGCCGAAGACGATAATAGGCGCGGAAAGAGAGTATATGGGCGGAAAGCAAGGCACGTCTATTTCCAATCCGTTTTTGACGGAAATGGGTGGAAAATATCGCTTATATTTTTCTGCGGGGCTAACGTACGTGGAAGACTGTGGTTTTTCCGAGCCGACGCATATTTCCTTTGCGGAAAGTGAGAGCCTTTCGCAAGATTTTGTATCGCGAGAGCAACCCATAATTTCTCCCGACAAGGATAGCAAATATCTTAATATTTGTTCCGGTTGCATAAAGGTGTATAGGTTGAAGGACTGTTATATTGGTCTACAAAACGGCATATACAAAGACGGAGAAAAATCACACTCTGCTATAATGCTACTAAAATCGGAAGACGGCGAAGAGTTTGAATTCATAAGAATTTTCCTAATGCCGACGGAAACGAGCGGTAAGGACAAAGAGTGGATGAAACAGTACGTGTACGCTTGCAATTTGGTTGAGTATGGCGGAGAAATGAGATTGTATTTTAATGCAAGAAACGTCAGTGATAATTTGCGTGGCAGAGAAAAGATAGGGGTGTATAGAGCTGTTATAAAATAGCAAAAAGCCGATTATTTACTTTTCATTAACCTACGGGTATTGATTGGAGCGCCGAGAATAAAAAATTTTTCGGCGTTTTTTTGTTGAATTTTTTTGGGTGATAAAGGGGTGATAAGCAAAAAGTTACTTTGCAAAGCAAAGTAAAAAAATATTTTTTGGGGTAACGTGATGTCTTTTTTTACGTGTATATACGCGTAAGCGCTCGCCTTTCTATAAAAATTGGGTATTGACGGAGCAATTTGCTTTTGGTAAAATTGTAACAGGTGGCGGTGTCGCTATTTTTTGGCACCCCTACTTACTGGAGAGAGAAATGGAAGACGAGAGACAAGTTAACTTAATGGAAAGCGAAGGCTTGGACGCTCAAACTACGGAA
>JAZRAN010000175.1:0-3849 GCA_045634605.1 Candidatus Stercoripulliclostridium sp.
TGACGAAGTAGAAGAAGTATACGCAATCGGTGGCGTACTCGTTGACCCCGCAATCGGAGAAGCAGGTGATATCGATACCGCTATTATCACCTTAAAACTAAAGAGTGGCGCTCTTGCAGTCATCGATAACTGCCGTAGAGCAACCTATGGTTATGACCAAAGAGTAGAAGCGTCTGGTAGTCTTGGTCAAGTTGCTATCGCCAACGATACCGACTCCCTTGCAGTCATCTCTAACGCAGACGGCGTAACGGCAGAAAAGCCCAAACTATTCTTCCTAGAAAGATATATGGGCGCGTATACTGCGGAAGTTAACTCCTTCATCCAAGCGGTAGAAAACGATACCCCCGCGGAAGTGGGCGTTGTTGATGGTCTAAAACCCGTTCTAATTGGACTTGCAGCAAAACTTTCACTCAAAGAAAATCGTCCCGTAAAGATTAAGGAAATCGAAGAACAATACGGACTATAATATCCTAATATTAGAAATTAGAGCGCCCAAAACTTAGTTTTTGGGCGTTTTAGGAGTAAGCAATTATGCCTAATTTGATAACACATATTTGGTTTGGTAAGGAAGTCCTAAAGAAGATGGACAAGGACCTTGCGAACAAAATTTTGGAGCATAAGGACGCCTTTATTCTTGGCAACCTTGGTCCCGACTATATGTATGCGATAAGAGAGATAGGTTTTCCTACCCGCTCTTATCCCAACTCCCTTCACCACAACTATACTTGCGCTACCTTTGAGTCGATTGCAAAGTATCTTAGGGAAAAGGACAATCCCATAGCGTTCAGTTACGCAATGGGTATGCTTTGCCACTACGTTGCCGACAAGAATTTACACCCGTTTGTCAACGCTCTTTGCGAAGGCTACGTTGGAGTTACCCTTGACGGCAAGGCTCATCCTTACTCGCACGGATTCATAGAAAGCGCGGTTGACACTCATATTATTACGGAAAGGATGGGCGTATCTAATCCCAACAAGTATTTCCCTAATAAAGATATGCGCTCGTCGCTAAAAACCCGTAGGACTATTGGCAAAATGTTCGGTGAGTGCGTGGATGAATTGCACGGCTACAAAATTAAGCCGTGGCAAGCAAGCCTTTCCTTCCAAATTACTCGTCTATTCCTGTGGTTTGCAAACGACCCCCACGGAATAAGACACCCGCTAGTAAGAAAGATGGAAGACGCCTTTATGGGTGGCGGTATGCAAGTTACCGCCCTTATGCGTCCGCCCATAGAGTATGACAAGGTCGATTATTTGAACTTTGCTCATCGTTCGTACAGAGCCGTTAGAGATGAAGATGCGCTCGTAAACTACGATGCAATGCAAATAATAGATTCCGCAATAGAAGAAGTTATTAGCGACTATATTCCCGAGTTTTATTCGGCGATTAAGGACGGCTCTCCGCTCACAAAGAGCAAGTATGACGTCAACTATGAAGGCGTAAGAGCCGGTAATTTTTAAGGAGAAGTTATGGAAAACAATCTTTACGACGTCGTTATAATAGGCTCCGCAACGAGTGGAGCGTGGCTCGCAAGAAGTCTTGCGGAAAAAGGACGCAAAGTAAAAGTAATAGAAAAACTCAGTGAAGAAAAACTAGGCAGAAGGCTAGATATCTTCCACGTTGCAAAGCGTGAGTTTGAGCGTTTTGGTCTACCCGAAGTAAGAGAAGGGGATGCGGAATGGGCGTTTTCATTTGATGAAACGCTAACTTCATCTCCCTATAATCGTCATCCCAAAGTTACTCGCGATACCATAGTCGGTATGCATATGGCGGAGTATATACTCCTAATGAACAAGTACGCAAGGGATGCGGGAGCGGAAATAGAATACTCAGCTCCATTTAATTCCTTCATATTGGAAGACGGCATAATCAAGGGCGTTAATTACGGCGAAGACAAGAGCGTATACGCAAAGGTAGTAATCGACTGCTCGGGCGTAGACTCGGTTGCCCGCAGAGCCCTTCCCGAAAACTACGGGGTAGAAACCTTTGAAGTTACCCCCGAAGACAAATTCTACGTAATTCTCCGTTACGTAAAATTCTTGGGAGAAAAGCCCGCCCTTAACGGATGGCCATACTATAAAACTTGGCTTGCTCCTTGCGCAGACCCCGATGGCGCTATCATTGGTATAGGCGCTTGTCATAGTTATGAGTATGCGGAAGAAATCTACGCGCAGTTTGAAAAAGACGTAGAAATTCCCCCGTATGAATTAACCAGAATAGAGCGTGGCACTACTCCTTATACTCGTCCGCCCTTTAATTTTGTAGGCGATAACTTTGTCGTTAGCGGAGATGCGGGATGCCTAACCAAACCTAACAACGGCGAAGGTGTAACGAGCAGTATGGTACACTTGGAAATCGTCAGTGACGTTGTTGATAGGGCGCTTTCAAGTGGCAACACCACCAAGGAAGCTCTTTGGGAAATCAACGTTGAATACAACAAAAAGCAGGGCGCAGACTTTGCATCTACTCGCGCAATACTTACAAAAGCCGTTACTGCTACCCGTGATGAGTTTGAACTTTTCTTCGAAAAGGATATTATATTCAATGAGAAATTCCTTAATGGAGTAGCGGAAGGCCCGGAAATTAAAATGACGGCAAGCGATATCTTCGGTATCGTGAAAGGCGTGGTTGGCGGACTCATAAGCAAGCGTCTTTCTTGGAAAACTATCAAAGCATTAGTAGAAGGCATATCTCTCGGCGGACAACTCAAAGCGCACTATCTCCTTTTCCCCAAAACCCCCGAAAAGTATAACGAGTGGGCAGTAAGAGCTGGGGATATATGGAATAGGGTAGGCAAAATGAAGTAAAAACACGCTATTTTAGCGAACTACTTCACAAAACCAAGTCTCCCTGCAGGGCGCAGTAGGTCAACTACAGCAACCCTTTGGGAGACTTTCTTTTGCTCGTATTTCATCTAAACTAGCGTGTTTTTAAGTGCGTGTGAAATTGCCGTAGAGCGAATACCACGCTATTTTAGCAAACCGTATAACAAAACTAAAATCTCCCATTAGGGAGATTTCGTTTATTTAACCTAGCGTGTTTTTTTGCTAACTATAATTTTTTAGAATATTCCGTTTGCGTTTATCGCATCGGTTGCATCTTCCGTACCGATATATACTACGCTTCCGCTTACTCCTACGATGCCAAACTCATCGCTTTCTACTTCGCCCAGACTATCAAAGTATTCGCTTGCGATATCTGCGTCCGAGAAGAAGTACATTTTGAGTTCGATTTGCCCTTCTTCATTCTTTGCAATAAGATATTCTTCTACGTTATCGTTTAGAGCGATTAGTTTTGCATCTTCGCCTTCGTAGACTTCTACAAAGTAGTTTGCTTCTTCTAGGAGAGCGCTTGCATCTGCGCTATTTTCCGGGAAGGGGAAAATGACTAGATTGATGACGAGTATAGCGCCTATTAAAACGAGTTCTATAACTAGAATTATTGCTACGACTATTAGATATGCTCTAGCAAAGGCGCGTTTGCTTGGATTAATTTTTTCGTTCTTTTTATTTGCCCACGCAATAAGAGCTATAATATTTACTAGGGGTATCATTAGCACGATGAGAGTGCCTACCCATTGTTTGGTCGTCATAGGACGAGCCGTTTCTATCATAGGCTTTTCTTCCTTTTTGGGATTTCTTTTGCCTACGCTATAATCGGTGGGGTAGTAGGGGTTTGCCTTGGTTCCATTACCGCTAACGGCTTGGGCGTGTTTCATCTTTTTTTGTTCTTTGGTTAACTTTTGTTTCTTAGCCATAATGAACTCCTAATCTATTATACTAATAAGTATACCATACTTTCGTACGGGCGTAAAGTAGTATCTTGTAGCGTCAAAGGACTGTCTTTGT
>JAZRAN010000176.1:0-10133 GCA_045634605.1 Candidatus Stercoripulliclostridium sp.
GCTATGCAACCTGCAAGCATACTTGACTCGGAACCCGCTACGCCGTCGGAAACTATTACGTTTGCTGCGTACGCTTCCATAGTAGCGGTATATTCACCGAATACGCCTTCTTCAATAGCCTTCAAGAGTGAGTATTTATAGAAACCGGTTACGATGGGACGAGCGATATCTACGTATACTTTGGAGTCGCCAATATAGTAGCAGTCTTCGATTGCGTTATATACGGGGGTAGGTCCCCCTGCAATGGTGGTATAAACTTCTTCGCCGGTGATGGGGTCAATCGGAGGATTGCCGGTAGTGGGGTCTACGTAGAAAGTGAAGAATGCAGGAGAGACGTATCTTAACACATTGTAGGTTGCGCCAAGATATTCTACCTTGAAGTTGATAGTTCCTACTTCGGTGTTATCATAGAAAGCAACGTCGATAAAGTATTCTTTACCCGCTTCGAAGTAGTATACCATACATACGTTGTTCCAACCATATTCTACGGTGTCGTAAACGCCGTCACAGTTAGTGTCGCTCAAGCGTTCCATATGGTCTGCGGTATAGAGAGCGTTTCTATCGTAATAACTATCAATATCAAAAATCCAACCGTCTACTTCTTTGGAAGTATTGGAGAGTATGCGATATACGCCACTTTGTTCGGGGATGAAACTAAAGAGTTTACCACGGGGCATTATGATAGTGTTATAAGAAACGGAGTTGGGATATTCGTCTAGACCAACGGTTGCGTTAACGATAGTCTTATATGCGCTAAAGGGAGCAAGTCCTGCAATGGGGTCGGCAAGTTCTTCTGCAACGCCGTAAGCATCATAGTAACGGCAGAAACGTAGCCATCCGTTTTCAGTTCTATCTCTTACACCGCCGGGATAACGAGCGGTTAGTTCGTCTAGTATTTCCTTTAGTTCTTGAGTAACGGAGCAGTATCCGCCGATTTCGGAGTTAGACGCATAAGAACAATAATATACGAACTTGTCTAGCATATCTTGACCATCAATCGTAAGGCCGTTTGCCTCTGCGTAAAGATATAGGGAAGTTTTGCTATCGGTAATATCGTCAAGAACGTAATTCATTAGGTTTGCAAGAAGAATAGGTCCGTTTGCAGTACCAACGTGATAGTATCCGTCTTCTGCATTATATACTACGGTTTCATAATTTTGATATCCGGTGTTGTATGCGTTAGGTTCGGAAACTGCGTTTCTCGGAATATAAGTTTCTACGTCGATAGCGGATGAGTTTACTACGGAGAAATTCTTAATATATACTTTATCGTCACCGCTGTCCGTATCTAAGTCTTTATTATAAATAAAGGTTACTTTATAAGTGCCGTTTGCTTTTGCAACGTAAGGATACAAAGTCTTCCAAACGGGAACGTCGTCGTAACCGGAAATGGAATAGATAACTTCGCCGTTAACTAAAACGAAGAAATAGTCGCCACCAAGTTCGGATGAGCAAATATACTCTAGACTTAACGCTTGACCTTCTTCCAAATAAACGTCCGTGTTCATTGCGCATACGCTATTGAATTTGAAGGGGTTGGAAGAAACCATACAAGCATCGCCGTTCTTTTCACCGATAACGAAGGGCCAATAGTATTCAGCGTCGCTAGCTTCGGTTTCGGGATAGTATTCTATTCCTGCGGGAAGACCGGTGCCGCTTAGAACTGCCGCTACTTCGCTAGATGCGGGTTGGCTGATATTGGGCTTTTCTTGGGGGGTAAGCTCATCGATGCTGGTGAACAATTGTTGAGTGTAATCGTCTGCGCTGAAATAATCAAAGAGTTGAGTCCACGGATATAGATAAGGTAGAGAACCTACTTCTATCAAGCAAATAACGCCATAGCGGTCAATCATAATGGAAGTGGGATATCCGCTAGTGGGGAACGCGCTGTAAAGGTCTATACTATGAACGCCCATATCAACTTGGTCGATTCCATAGGTGTTTTGGAACATTTGAACGTCGGCAAGGGTGTCGCCATAAGTGTCTACTGCGATAACCGCAATATCTTCGTACATACCTGCAGCTTGGTTAAGATACGGGAATTCTTTAATACAAGGGTCGCACGTGGTATAGAATAGGTTAAGAAGAACTGCATCGTGAGTCTTGAGCGCTTCGGAAAGCTTGAACGTTTCTCCCAAAGTCGTGTTGACGGTAAAGTCTTTCATAACGCTACCTAGTTTATATCCGCTATGCGCGCCTTCCTTTACTTCGGTATTAAGAACGATATTAGCAACTCTATTGTTGTCAAAATAGTACTTTGATTCTCTAACGTATCCGTCGGGAATATTGTTTGAGCCAAGTTCGATATAGTAGTTGCCTTGCGCTATAGACTTGGTGCAAGTGCCGGTTGCGTCCGTCTCAAAAAACGCCTTCATTTCTTGAGTGGTAGCATCGTAAACAAACGCCATAGCCTTATCTATCGGTCTGCCTGCGATATTTGCAACATTGATAGTATAGTTAACCATACCGCCGTTTCCGGTTCCCGAATTGCCACCGTTTCCGGAATTTCCGTTATCGTTGGAATTGCCACCGTCGTCGTTTGTTTGTAGTTCTACTCCACAAACGTCGCATATTGCGTTTTGGTCTTCGTCGACGTGTTCGCTACACTCTTTGTTACAAGCAACCAATATGCCGGTAAAGACTAGAACGAATGCTAGAAGAAGCGCAATTATCGTCTTTCTTTTCATTAAAAATTTCTCCTTTGCGTTTTGCTTTTTAGGCAAAAACACTTCTTGTTATACGCAATCAATTTTATCATACAAGCGCCTAAAAATCAACGATTTTAATATATTGCGGTTACATTTACCATATTTAGCGATTTTACCTTTTTTATTCGTTTACTAAAAATTTACGTTTTATTGTTTTTTTATTATATAAATATATATACTTAACTTGCGCAATGCGCGAACTTTATGGTATGATTATTGCGCTTGTGTTTATACACGCGCGTCTATATGTAAAAAATTTAGGCAAACGCCAAAGAATAAAGGATGTTATATGCGTAACAGAAAATCAAACAAAATTTCACCCTATCTCTTAACCGCTCTCACCGCTTTGCTGGTTGTATTGATGGTTATCTCCTGCGCTTGCGACGCCCCGTCGGTAGCGAATAACGAAAACCCTGCTCAAACCAAACCTTTCATAAGGGTTTTTGATAAGGAGTTCCAAAACGTTGATATCAAAGATTACTTTAATCCCAACGTTATACAACAACTTCCCGCAACCGTAAAAGATAGCGATTATATTTCCGTCATCCTTTCTCACGACGACAAAAACGTGCTTGACTCTTACGATGCTTCCGGTACCGCTCTTTCTCTACAAGAGTATTTTTCCACAAGCGAAGCCCAAGCTATCCGTCGTAACATTGACGCTACCAACTCCGCAATCCTTAGCGACCTTACCAAAAAAGGCATATCTTATGATAACGGCGTAGATTACTACACCCTTATGAGCGGTAAAGAAATCGTCATTAAAGCAAAAGATTTCTACGACGTATGCAACGCAGTAGGCAACCGCGCGGAAGTTATCGTTAGCGAAGTTTACGAAACCGAAGCGTACAAAAACGTTCTCGTTAACAACACCGTTAACGTACAAGATACCGGTATCTTCAACAGCGCAGGCTTCCCCTTCCAAGGCGAAGGCACCGTCGTTGCAGTATTAGACACCGGTCTTGACTACGACCATACCGCTTTCTCTCCCGCTAACTTTACCGCAGACCGCAACAAACTCGGTATGTATATCAGCGACGTTGCAAGCGTCATCAACAATACCGTTGCAAGCACGATGCAAGCAGGTCTTACCGCAGAAGACGTTTATATTAACGAAAAAGTTCCTTTCGCCTTCGACTACGCAGACGGCGATTCCGACGTATATCCCCTTTATTCCAACCACGGCACCCACGTTGCAGGCGTTATAGCAGGTAAAGACGACGTTATTACCGGCGTTGCTCCCCAAGCCCAACTTGCAATTATGAAGATATTCAGCGACGTTGACGCTCAAGCAAGAGCATCTTGGATTATCCGCGCTCTAGAAGACTGCGTTATCATCGACGTTGACGTCATAAATATGAGTATCGGTACTTCTTGTGGCTTCAGTCGCGAAACCGACAAGGAAACCATTAGTGGCGTATACGATAAAATCCGTGAGCGTGGCATCAATATGGTAGTTGCTGCGTCAAACTCCTTTAACTCAACTTATAATTCGGACAAAAACGGTAACCTAGGTCTTACTTCCAACCCCGACTCCGCTACCGTTTCTTCCCCTTCTACCTATAAAGGCGCTCTTTCCATAGCATCCATCAACGGCGCCAAGACTTCCTATATTCTTTACAACGATCAAATCGTCTACTTCGTTGAGTCCACCAACCGCGTTGCGGAAGAAAAGAATTTCGTAGAAGACATCCTTGCGGATGGCGAAACCGAAAAGACCGTAGAATACGTTACCATACCCGGCGCAGGTAGAACCGCGGACTATACGGGCATTGACGTAACAGGCAAAATAGCCCTTATCGCTCGTGGCTCCAACACCTTCGAAGAAAAGGCAAATATTGCTCAAAAACAAGGCGCTCTTGGCGCAATTATCTATAACAACGTATCCGGTGATATCCGTATGAACGTTGGCGATACCACTATTGCGGTATGCTCTATTTCCCAAGACGAAGGCGAACTTCTCGCATCACAAAAGAGTGGTACCATAAAGATTTCTCTTGACCAAGCGTCAGGTCCCTTTATGAGTGACTTTAGCTCTTGGGGCCCATCTCCCGACCTAGAAATTAAACCTGAACTAACTGCTCACGGCGGTAATATTTTAAGCGCTGTTCCCGGACAAGATTACGATGAAATTTCCGGTACTTCTATGGCTACTCCCAACGTAAGCGGTCTTGCAGCTCTCATCCGTCAATACGTAAAGAACAATTTCCCGGACATCGCAAGTGATAACGTAAAGGTTGCGGCTATGGTAAACAGACTCCTTATGTCTACCGCAGACGTTGTATACAACACCAACGGACTACCCTACTCCGTTCGTAAACAAGGCTCCGGTCTTGCTAACGTAGTAGACGCGGCGGCAACAAAGGCAGTTATTCTAACTTACAGCCGTAAAGACGGCTCTCTAATGGACAAATCCAAGGTGGAACTTGGCGACGACCCCCTAAAGACCGGCGTTTACGAACTTTCCTTTGAAGTACAAAACTTTGGTACCACCGCCCTTTCCTACGACCTTTCTACCATCGTTATGACGGAAGGCGTTAGCGAAACCAAAACCAACCAAGGCGATACCACCGTTACCGAAGACGGATATATCCTAGAAGGCGCAAACGTCGTCATCAACTCCGTTGCTAACGGCTCCGTAAACGGACAAAACATCACCATAGGCGCAGGTCAAACGGCATCCGTAACGCTAACCATCACCCTTACTGATGAAAACAAAAAATATCTTGACGAAAGCTTTAAGAACGGTATGTACGTAGAAGGTTTCGTTACCCTAAAGGGTTTGGAAGGCGCAACCGACATTGGTTTCCCCTACCTTGCTTTCTACGGCGATTGGACCGTTGCTCCTATGTTCGACCTTGATTACTTTGCAACCAACAAAGACGAACTTGACGAAAGCATAGACCTTCTTGATAAAACTCTCCCCGACGCATACGCAAGCCGTCCTATCGGTGGCGTATATGCCGACTACGTAAGCTATCTTGGTACCTACTACTTTGAACAAAAGCCCGGTAGCAATATGATTAGCGCAGATAGAAAGTATATATCTCTTTCCAACACCGAAGGCACCATTAATACCCTAACTTACGCTTGGATGGGTATGCTTCGTAACGCAAGAGAAGTAGACGTTGTAATTACCGACGATGCAACCGGCGAAATCGTATTCTCCAAGACCGAAAAAGATATCCGTAAGTCATACGGCGACGGCGGTCCTATCTATCCCGCTCAAGTAAAAATCGGCTTTACTCCTTCCGACTATAACCTACCCAACAATAGCACTTATACCGTAACTCTAACGGGTAGGCTCGACTACGGCGATGGTGGCGTAAATACCAACTTGAACAACGTATTTACTTTCCCCTTGACTATCGACTTCCAAGCTCCCATAGTCGAAGACGTAGAATTCTATACCGAATATGACAAAGCGGAAAAGAAGAATCGCTTGTTTGCTAAAATAGCAGTTTATGACAACCACTACGCTATGAGCGCTCTCATTGGTACCATTTCTGCTAACGCATCCACCGGTCTTGCTCTAAACGGCTTCGACCACTATATGACGCCTATCTATTCCACTTTCAACGGCTCTTCATATATCACTTATGAACTAACCGACCATATCGACACAATCAAGAAAGGCTACAAGTCGATTTACGAAGTATACGGCGCAACGCAAGCTAAAGAAATAGTAACTTCCCCTATCTTTACCGTTTCTTTATACGACTATGCGCTCAACAACGCAACTTATGAAATTTCTCTTCCCAATAACTTTGTAGACGGTTACTTTAATGAAGAAAAGATAGTTCTTTCTCCCAATGAAACCTATACCTTAGAGCCCGTTGTATATCCCGCAGACGAAATGTGGATAGAAATGCTTACCTTCGAGTCCACCAACCCCGCGGTTGTAAACGTGCTTCCCGACACCAATCAAATAGTTGCAACCGGCTCAGGTCTTTCCTTAATTATTGCAAGTTATAAAGACCCCGTAACCGGCACTATAAAGGAATTCGAAGTAGAAGTAGAAGTTCTAAAAGAAGGCGACGAAGGATTCCGTAAGTTTGATGAACCCGTCGTTCATAAGTTCGAAATCCCCGGCTACCATACCAATAAAGCATACTATCTATTGGATTCTACCGAACGTAAGATAGGTCAAACGGGCGACGATAGAACTTTCCCCAACAAGAATAATCTATCTCTCGACCTATATCCGTCGGAATCCGTAACTCTCCGTTACGATATGATAGCTTACTATCCCAGTAAAACCACTATTGAATACAAGTCTTCCAACTCCAATATCGTAGAAGTTGATGCAACCGGTACTGTTACTGCAAAAGCAGAAGGTTTTGCGTCTATTTCCGTAAACGTACTCAAAAACGGAGAAAAGACCTATTATTCCAAGAACATTTCCGTAACCGTAAAAGACCCCTACGTTACCAGTGGTCCTACCCTAACGCACTATTATGGATTGGGCGGAACGGTTATCATCCCCACCGACCTTGCTATTACGGAAATCGGTACGTTCGCATTCTCTAACTACGATTACGTAGAAAAATCCGAAGGCGACCTTATCAACGACGAAAACCCCGAACTTACCAAGCAATGGTTCCTAGGCGACAATACTATTACCGAAGTTGTAATTCCGGAAGGCGTAGAAACTATTAGCGCTTATGCGTTTGCTAACCTTACCGCTCTAACGAGAGTAACGCTACCTTCTACCCTTACCACCATAAGCTACGGCGCGTTCTACGGATGCTCTTCCCTAACCGAAGTCAAGGGACTGGGCAACGTCAAGTTCATCAACCAAGACGCTTTTGCTTTCTGTAAACTAGACGGTACGATTACCTTTAATAAGACTATAGCTATTGCGGACTATGCGTTTGCAAACAACGCCGAACTTGATAGAGTCGTTCTTTCCGCTAGCACCAAATCCGTAGGTCAATACGCATTTAGCGGAAACACTTCTTTGAGTTCTCTAACCATAAATGCAGACAAGATTAAACTCGGTCAATTCGCATTTAACGGATGCTCTAAGTTAGAAACCGTTTCCGTTAACGCAGCGGTTATCCCCACGGGACTATTTAACGAATGTACTTCTCTTGAAAGCGTAACGCTCGGTAAAGACGTAGCGGTTATAGGCGAATATGCGTTCAACAACACGAACGTAACGTCCATAACTATCGCAAACGGCAACCAAAACTTCTATCCCGTACAAAATAAGCCTTATATGCTTAACGCAGACGGAAGCGTGCTAACTCTTATTGCTCCCGCATACGCAGGCGAAGTAGTAGTTACCGAAAACACCGTTACTACCATCGGCTCCGCCGCCCTATCCGGCAACAAAAAGATTACCGCTTTCCGCGCTCCCAGCGTAACTAAAGTTATGGCTCATGCGTTTAGCGAATGTGAAAACCTTTCCGTCATAGAACTCGGAACCCTAACCGAAATCGGCAATTACGCATTCTTTAAGACGGCTATTACCGAAGTTCATAATTGGAATCTAAATAAGATTAGTCCTTTCGCATACGCAGCGACTAAGATAACCACCCTAAATATCCCCGATAATATGGAAATCGGCGCTAACGCATTTGAAGAATGTAGACATCTTGCAAGCGTCGTTATAGGCGATGACGTCAAGGTAGGCGCTAACGCATTCCGTCTAAGTTGGGAACTCCAAGCTAACTATGAAGTTGTCTACTTGGAAAAAGACCATGCGGACCGCTCCGTATACTATTACAACCTAAAGAGCGCTCTAACTTCTCTTACTATCGGCGATAACGTAACGCTCGGAAACGGCGCGTTCTACGGCGCAACGAAGATTACTTCTATCTCTCTCGGCAATAACGTTTATATCGGCGACCTAGCTTTCTATAACACCGAAAGTCTTACTTCTATCGACCTAAGCAAAGCAAAGCATATCGGCAGAGAAGCGTTTAGTGGCGTAATACTTTCTCTCGTGTACTACGACGTAGCGCAAGAAGTTGTTGCAGGCGTTGCGGTTGATGCCGACGGCAATCCCAGATATCGCATATACACCAACAAGTTAACCACCGTATCTATCGGCTCGGAAACCATTGGCGCTGATGCTTTCGCTTATAGCGAATCACTAGAAAACGTCACTCTTACCGATTCCGTAAAGAATATTAACGGTAGAGCGTTTGCAGGATGCACCGCGCTAGAAACCATCAACCTAGAAAACGTTGTAAACGTAGGTGCGGAAGCATTTGCTCAAGCCAACCTTACAAGCGTAAACCTTTCTTCCGTTGTTAACGTAGAAGGATTTGCGTTTACCGAAAACCAAAACCTAACTTCCGTAACTCTTGGCGCTAACGCTACTTCCATTGGCGAAGGCGCGTTTAGTTACGCTAAATCTCTTAACACTATCGTAGGAGAAGAAAACCTAAAGTATATTAGCAATTACGCTTTCGCATATACCGCTATCAATAACGTTGACTTAAGCGGTGTTATCAACCTAGGCTCACACGTCTTCATTAAAGAAAATATGAGCGCGTTTAGCGTAAAACTAAGTTCTAATCTTGTAGAAATCGGCGACAACCCCTTCGCAAACTGCGACGTAAAGGGTCAATTCTCCACTACCGAAAAGACCGTATTCAACGGCGTTGAATATGAAGAAGTTTCCTATAACTACGACTTAAGCGCAAACGTAAAAGTTATGGACGGCTCCATTTATAGAGTTGTTCCTAACGGATATGAACTAATCACGTTTGCAAGCACCGACGTTAAGAACGTACGCGTTCACGATAATACCGTAAGAATCGGCGCTATGGCGTTTATGGGCACCGACGTTAAGAACGTATTCCTTCCCTACACCGTTGCATCAATAGGTCATAAAGCTTTCTATAAGTGCGACAAGCTCTCTCTTGTAGAAGTAACTAGCTACTATGCTCCCGTACTGGAAGAAGAATTCGACGTTATTTACGCTAACTGCGGTCTAAACTCACCCATGCAAGACGAAGATGCAGCAAACTATGGTTGGGATGGACTCGGCATCGTAAAGTACTATATGTGGAACGTTTGGGACAGCACTAACGGCACCCCCGTTTACTCCAACTTCTTCTACGGCGCAAACTTTGTAGATTATATAGGTAAGATAAGCAATGGCTTAGTACTGGTCGCTCCCGTAAACGGTGAAAATTACGAGTCTTTCGTATGGGCGCAATACTTTGACGTAATCATTAGTGGCGCAGCGGCGGCGGACGATATTACCTTGGAAGCAATAAAAGCTATCAGCGCTATACCCGATTCCGTTCAACTAACCGATAAGGCTATCATAGAAGCCGCAAGAGCCGCTTACGACAAAGTAGCATCCTACGAGCAACGCGCTCTTGTTGCAAATTATCAAAAACTAACCGATGCGGAACTAAGAATTAAGACCCTAGAAAACCTTGCCGGCGGTGGCTCGGAAGAAAC
>JAZRAN010000177.1:0-3351 GCA_045634605.1 Candidatus Stercoripulliclostridium sp.
CACCAATGATAATTAAATCGTATCCCGACGGAATTTGCGACATCATTCGCCTAGAATGAGTTGATAAGTCTGGACGAATTACTATATTGTTTATTCTCTTCCTTTCTTGATTATCCTTGCCCACCTTAACTTCTACTTGACGCTCAAAAGCCGGTAAAGAAATGCAATACGTTGTCTCCATATCGGGAAAACACCCAGCCATAAATGACTGCAAGGTATCCGTTGCGGTGTGTCCTAGTTTGTTTTTTATCTTTTCATACTGCTCTAATAAAGATAACGTATAAAATTCATCCCAATGCTGTTTGCCTAAATTTGCAACGGAATTGGTAAAAAAGTTTAAGTATAAATACCCCTCGCTTCTTTCTACGAGCGTGGGTGTCTCTAGTTGTTTTTTTGGATTAGCGCTCTCTATCTGTAAGGTTTTGTCCATTGATTTTGGATGTTCTATAACTTCAAACTCCTCTTGAAATGCTTGAACAGCGCTATCTCTAGCAAATGGGCTAAAAGGTTCTTTACGGAGCATATATATTACACCATTCCAAGCCGTACGCGCGTTAACTATTATATATCGACTTCCTTTGTATTCTACCAAAGTACCCTTCTCTAGCAAAAATATTTCCTCCGTTTAACTTCAGTGTTTTTTCTATTATAACACGCGTGCGCAAAGATGTAAAGATATAAAAAAAGCAACCTGACGGTTGCTTTTGGGTGGGTGGGGTTAGAGTTTTCCCAGTAGTCTTAGGATGCCGGGGACTAGGAAGGCTAGGGAACACAATAGCGTCGATATGAGTATGAACGCTTTTCTTATTCTTATCTTTCTCTTCATATTACTCGTCTCCTTGTTGTTTTTCTATTAGGTCGGGCGCCTTGAACTTATCGTATGCGAAAAATGCCGATAGTCCAAAGACTAGGATTATGCCACCGAGAGCAACCATAGTGATACCGCCGGTTTGGTCGACTGCGAGCATTGCGAGAGCAACGATAACGCACGCCCAGAATGCGAGATGGAAGGCAACCTTAGCAAGCGTGAGCCATCTTCTCTTGGGAACGACTTCCTTGACTTGAACGATGTCTTTGTCCACTCTTTCGTCCTTCTTTGCAAGTCCGATATTTCTATCAACAAGTTTATCAACGTATTTGCCCGTTCTCTTGAGTTCTCTTTGGAGTTCAAGGTCCTTTTCATATTCGGTTGCTTCGGGATATGCGTCGGGGAAGGCTTGTAGCGCTTGTAGTTTTTCGATATAATTATCGAGCGACTTCTTTAACAATACGGAATCGGTTTCCATCTTATGACGTTGTAGTAGCGTTTCTAACGCTTGGTCTTCTATCTTATAGACGACTTCTCTCGGCACGTTGATGCTCTTTACGACTAGGTCGGTGAGTTCTACGCCGTACTCTTGGAATAGGGCTACGAACCTTTCCTTAATATACTCTTGAACTTGGGGAGTCGTGGAAGTGAGCGTATAGAAACCTGCGTTATTTTCATCGATATATTGGTGCAAATAGGTCTTATAACTACCGCAAATTAGGTCGGTGAAGGTGTTATAAATCTTTTCTACGCCAAGTTGAGTAACGCTAACGTTCATTTTTTCCAAGAATTTGAGCGTATCAACGACTTGGAAGGCTACTTTAAAGTGGGATTTTAGGGAAGTGGGAACTTCAAGTTCTCTATCAACGTAGAAAACTTCATCACCGTCTACGGTTTCGTAGTTAAAAGTCAAAAGAACCTTGTTTGCGTAACTCTTTTGCACGACGTAGCGGAAATTCTTGCCTTCTTGGCCAACGAAGGAATCATAAAATCCGTCGCCGTTGCCGTCGATGATGTTAGCAAAACCTTTTAGGTAATTGCTCTTCTTTTTGTCCTTGAACATATCTTGAGAGCCGTCGAAAAGGCGAGCGTACAAATATTCGCTTGCAAGTTCTTCGGTGTAGAATTTTTTGTCAAGATAGGTAAAGTAGCGGTAATTTTCCTTGATAGCAAGAGTTAAAAACTCTTCCCTATTCTCTTCATCAAGCGAGTTGAGTAGTCTTGGACGTTGAGCGATAGCATCAAGAAACGCTTTTCTTTGCTTTGCGTTACCTAGGTCGAATTTGTTGGCGTTCATCTTTTCGTTAACCAAATTCTTAGATAACTTTTTGGTGCGTCTAAACTTAGTAATCATATTTCTCCTTATAAGGTTGCCGTATGGCGCAAAATACTCTATTTGTTATTTTACCACAGTTTTTATATAACTTCAATATGCAAAACGCATATTTTATTACAAAAGTTCCTTAAAACTTTCTATAACGTAGTCGGCAAGGGCGTTTATTTCTTGCCTTTCCCCGTCCGAATTGACGTCATAGACCACGCAACACTCCACGCCTGCTCTCTTTGCGGACTCTACGCCGACGAGAGAATCTTCAAAGATAATAGCGTCCTTAGGACTTAATCCAAAATGCTCCAACGTCTTTATGAAAACTTCCGGATGCGGTTTGATTTCCTTGCAATCATCACGAGCAAATATGACGTCGAAATAATCGTCAAGGGGGGCTTTTGATAGTATATTTTGATTGCGAGTGCGATAAATATTTATATTTTTTCTTTGGGCGGAGCTTGCGATAGCAAGAAGATAGCCTTCCGCCTTTAATTTCTTTATGAATTCGGGAGCGTAGGGCTTATACTCGATTTTGTTTGCGATAAGTTCGTCCGCAACCTTATAACGCAAAGTATAAACTTCTTCGCCACTGAGCGAAGAACGGTATTTTTCCTTTAGGAAATAGCAGTAATCAACGTATGGGTTTGGGCTTGCGCCAAAAATCTTTAGGGCATCGGAGCGAATTTCATACATATTGTCCTTTGTGGTAAGTCCGTCGCCCCTAATTTGCTCTACAACCTTTGCGTCAATCTCGTTCCAAACTCCAAGCGAGTCTATGAGAGTGCCGTCTAGGTCGAAAATTATAAGTTTTTTGTTCTTTAGTATATCTTTCATAACAATAATATAGCACACTTCTAGGAAGTGCGCTACGTATTTTTTATAGTTTTTGGTTTTAGGTGGGGCTTTTATCCCTAGATTTCTTCATACGCGCCAAGGAAAACGAATTTGTCGCAAGTCGTTTCCATTTCCGCAAGAAGATTTTGTACTTCCTTTTGGTCTATTCTCGCCATAACGTCAAAGTAGAAAGCAAACTCGAAGGAAGTGTTACTCATAGGACGAGATTCTAGTTTGGTTAGGTTGAGTCCTAGGGAAGAAAATCTATTGAGTACCCTACTCAAACTGCCCGCTTCGTGCGGAAGATTTGCCATAATGGAAATCTTGGTTGCGTTTTCGTAGACCGTCATCTTCTTTTGGATAGCAATAAACCTAGTGTAAT
>JAZRAN010000178.1:0-3600 GCA_045634605.1 Candidatus Stercoripulliclostridium sp.
CTCAATAGAAGTAGGCATAGATTTCCTTCACTCCGAAAGAAGTTACGACGTCGCTTTGATAGTTACCGTAGACAGCAAAGAAGCGCTCGAAAGTTACCAAAAAGACCCCTATCACTGCTCGGTTGTAAAACCCCATATGCACGCAGTTAGGTCGGGCTCCGTTGCTTTAGATTTTGAGTTTTAGGAGTAATTATGGCTGATTTTTATAAAGTTGATTTGAACGGATATTCTCACGACCTACCCATTCTCCCTATTGGCGATATAAAGATTTGTTTCTTTAATCTCCACGGAGCGCAAGAGTTGACCGAGCATTGCGGTAAAGAGCTTGCTAAGATAGCAGACAAGGACGTAGAAGTAGTTATCACTGCAGAAAGCAAGGGCTTACAACTTGCTCACTGCGTGGCTCGTGAGCTTGGTCACAAACTCTACGCCGTTGCAAGAAAGTCCAAAAAACTCTATATGCAAGACGGCATAGAAGTAGCAGTACAATCCATTACCACCGCAGGCGAACAACGTTTATATCTTTCCGCGCACGATACGGCTCTCATCAAGGGCAAGAAGGTTGCTATCGTAGACGACGTTATATCTACCGGCGGTAGCCTAAAAGGCTTAGAAATGCTGGTAGAAAAAGCAGGTGGCGTTATAGTAGACCGCCTATTCGTACTAGCAGAAGGCGACGCAAAAGACCGCGATAACGTCAAATTCCTTGCAACCATACCGATTATCACAGACTAATGCTACGTACCCCCACAAAAGAAGATTTAGAGCGTATTTATAGTATCCTTGGCGCAACTGACGCTGAGGATACTTCTTACGCTAAAACCACCGTTGTAGGTTGGTTCAAAGACAGAAATCCGCTAGTCGAAGTTGGCGACGACTACGCGCTTTTTTGTGGTATGCCGGAAAATAATAAAACTCTATATTGGTCTCCGCTGGCCCTAAACGAGCAAGCGTTAGAAAAGGCAATTGCTATTTTGGAAAGCTACGGCGCAAAGACGATTGCTAACGTTAGCGAATATCAAAAAGAACTCTATGAAAGACTGGGATATACCATTACTCCGTCGAGAGATTACTTTGAGTACTTGTATCTCCCCGAAAATCTAATCGAACTAAAAGGTAAAAAATACCACTCCAAGCGCAACTTTATAAACGGATTTACCATCCCTTATGAGTTCCGCTCTTACGAAGAAAAAGACCGCGAAAACTTGAACGAGTTACTCTTTAAGTGGAGTTATCTGCACATAGATAACGGCGTAGACTACTCCAACGAAGAAGGTTGGCACTTGCACGAAATTCGCGAAAAGATACTAAACGACCCGGAAATTAAAGCCTTGAACGCCGTGCTTGACGACCTTGACGGCTATAATTGTTTTGCGGACGTACTCACCATAGAAGACGGCAAAATTATAGGCTTTGCGCTAGGCGAAATACTGCCCAGCGGTATAGGCGCCATATATTTTGAAAAGGGTGACGTTGAATATAAGGGCATATATCCCCTACTCGACAACGCTTTTTGCAAAAAACATTTTGCAGGCGGAGTAAGATATATAAACAAGCAAGAAGATATGGGGCTCGAAGGGTTAAGAAAATCAAAGCTCAGTTATAACCCCATAAAGTTTGCCGAAAGATACGTTGCAAGAAAGGACTAATATGCTAAAAGTAGACGTGCTCGCATCGGGCAGTAAAGGTAATAGTACGCTTATAACTACCGCAGAAAACAAGAAACTTCTTATAGACTGCGGTATTAGCGCACGCGCTTTAACAAACGCTCTACGCAAAAAGGAAACGACTCTTTGCGACGTAAAAGCCATACTTATTACCCATGAGCATGCCGACCACGTGCACTCCGTAGCGCAAATTTCCGAAGCATATAATATCCCCGTTTTTGCCAATGCGGTCACTATGTCTGCGCTCAAGCGCAAAACGGGATTAAAGGGCGGTTACTACTTTGAAGACGTATCTCCCTTTACCCTATTGGGTATGGAAATTCGTCCCTTCCGCACTTCTCACGACGCGGTATATCCCGTAGGCTACTCGCTCCTTGATGGAGATAGTAAGTTTACCTACGCAACCGACCTAGGATATTTTAGTCGGTCGGTAAAAGAGAGCATAAAGGGAAGCGACCTTGTGCTAATAGAGTCCAATCACGACGTAAATATGCTACTAAACGGCCCGTATCCTAGAATGCTAAAAGAAAGAATCCTTTCCGACCGGGGACACCTTTCCAACGTTAGTTGCGCAGAAGCAATCAGAGAAATAATGGACTCCGGCACTAAAAAGTTCATCCTAGGACATCTAAGCGAACAAAACAACACTTTTGAGCTTGCTCACGATACCACGCTAAATCTCCTTAGCGGTAGCGGAGCAACCTTACACAAAGACTACGAATACTTTGTTGCTACGCAACAAGGACTAGCGGAAACGATAACCACGAAGTAATGAAAAGGGAAGATTTACAACTCCATATAGATGAAAAAGAAGGCATTATAACCTACTGCCTTAGTCTTTTTGCATCCCTTGTTTTATCGTTTTTCGTCCTTTATATGCCGGAAAGTAACGCTAAAACGCTACTTAGCTATGCGTTAACGCAACTTGCGTATCTGCTCGCGCCGATTATTTTTCTAAAACTTCGCAAAGTTGACTATCTCGCCGTAACGCACGCAAAAAGTAAGGTTAACCCGATAGGACTACTACTAGTAATACCCATTACCATAGGCGCGTTTTTGCAAAACACAATTCTTGCCGTTTTGCTCAATCGTTTGTTTAACATTTTTGGTCTTAACCCTACCGTCACGCTACCGGCAACCGATACTCCTTTGAACGCTATCCTTGCCACTCTAACTATCGTCATACTTGCGCCCATTGCGGAAGAAGGACTTTATCGTGGCGTAATTCTTTCTTCATATAAGCGCTTTGGAGTGTGGAAATCAGCCTTACTTTCTGCGCTTGTATTTGCCCTTTCTCACTTTAATCTTGCGCAACTCGCTCACCAATTCGTACTTGGTTTCTTGCTCGCTATGGTCGTGCTACTAACCGATAATATATGGTATGCGGTTGCAATACACACGCTAAACAACCTTATTGCTCTCTTTATAGGTGACGTTATACCCGCCTACAACTCGCTCGTAAACCTTAACGCAACCAACGTACTAATCCTAGTCGCTATGTGCGTAGTCGGAGCAATAATACTAATTCCGTCGTTTATGGCGTTCAACAAAATCTGCGCTAAGGATAATCTTAAAATTAATGGCAATCCTTTTAGGGTATTCTCCAAAAAGCTTGCCCCCGAATATCACGAAGCGGAAACAAGCAAAATCTCATACTACACGATTGGCTTTCTCGCCTTCCTTGTAGCAATGAGCGTATTTTCCGCATTATCCGCAAAAATTGCCGAAACTCTTATATAAGAAGGACTACTATGAGTAAAACTTTCAAACTTTCCGGAATAATTTTATTTAGCGTAATGGGATTGCAAATAATGAGAATTATTTCATCCCTACTTCCGCTTAGCGACAATATTGCCGGATGGTTATTTAGCTTTATTATGCAAGGACTATTCCTTGGTCTATTCCCCTTCCTTC
Source organism: Candidatus Stercoripulliclostridium sp. (assembly GCA_045634605.1). GTDB lineage: Bacteria > Bacillota > Clostridia > Christensenellales > DTU072 > Stercoripulliclostridium_A. Next base: position 3,582 of record JAZRAN010000178.1, read on the forward strand.
TTTATAAAGCAACCATAAA
>JAZRAN010000179.1:0-2550 GCA_045634605.1 Candidatus Stercoripulliclostridium sp.
CAACAGTGAGTATGGGTGTTTCCTAAACAACGGAATCCATCAGCTCTGCCTTTTAGTTTTTTAATGCCGAATTTTATGGAGCGGACGTGATTATATAACATAATAAAGTCGCCGTCGCCGTTGCCTTTTTCGTTGAATACCATTTGGGACGTAAAGAGTTTTAGGGCTTCCTTTTGTCTTTTTAGGTGTTTTGCGCCCGTCTTAAAGTAAGCGTTAGGACTGTCGGTATAGTAGAAAGCGAGTAGGGAAGGGGTTGCGGGAGTAGCGTCTACGTATTCCTTTGCGTAGGGAGCGTTTGATGCAATAAGATATGCGCTTGCGGACGCTTTGCCTACGTTAAGATGGTCTACGTGGCACTCCGTCAAAAGATTGGGGTCGGGGGCAAAAACGGCTTCCGGTTTAATCTCTATAATCTTTTTTGCAATAGCTTGCATAAGCTCGGTTTGGTCGTATAGACCGCAGTCACTAAAGGGAAGGAAGTATACGTCTTTTACGCCCAAAAAGTTTGCCGCCGCAGTTGCTTCTTCTTGACGAGTTTTAATAAGGTCTTCTTTTTTATAATCGGCGGTTGGGGAACCGAAACATCCGTCCGTGGCTATCAAATACGTTACTTTCTTGCCCATTTCTATTAGGCGAGAAACGGTTGCTCCGGCGCCTACTTCTATGTCGTCGGGGTGCGGTCCAATGAATAGATATTCATTAAAAGCATCTATTTTGGGAATAGGAACAACGAATTTTTTTAGTATCCAAGTTATTAGTGACATAGGTTTCTCCTTGCAAAAAAAGGGAGCAATTTGCTCCCTAATCGTTATTTAGGTTGGGGTACCGTGAATTTGGGGCCGGTATAAACTATTTCTAGTTTGTAACTTTCGTACTCTAGAGCAAGTATGCCTTGGGTGTTGCTTTCTTCTGCGCCGGGGTCGTTTTGGTAAACGATTATAGCGGAAACTCTATCGTAAGAAAGTTCTATGGTGACGTATTTGCCTTCTAGTATGCTATCGTGGCTATTTGCGTAGTCGTCGCTTACTTTGCAAGTTATGGTAACTACGTTACCTTTCTTTTCTACCTTATCGATAACAAGGTCTTCTCTCTTTAGAGATTTTAACTCTTTGAGTTTTTCTTCAAGCGTGTATTCCTTGAACAAATCGCTCATTACGTAATCTTCCGCAACCATAGAATCAAATGCGTACGCATCGTTGTTGGTAAGCGCGGTAGTGCCGTTTTTATTACCACGAGTTGCAAGGTAGGAGTTATTGTTTGCTGCATATCCGCAGTATTGCTCATAAACGAGTTTTCCGTCGTATGACTTGGTTACTCTTGCTTTTAGGTCTTCGTAATCGTATTCGCCATCTCCTTCTTTAACGAAGTTATAGTCGCGGTCAATGGCGCAAAGAACGTTAACGGTCGTGGTTTCTACTAGGTTGGTGATACCTTCACGGGGAGTGGAAACGTTTTCTTTCCAATAGAATATATGCGCGTTATTGTCGTGCAAGGTATTGTCTATTGCCTTTTGCATTAGTTCGTAACCTTCATCGCCGGAGAGTGATTGGCAACCGCTCAAAAGGCAGGTGCAAAGCATTACGGAAAGTAGGGATAAGCAAAGAATTATCTTAATATATTTTTTCATTATTCGTTATCTCCTTCATCTATGGTTGATGCAACTTCTTCTACTGCGGGAGCTTCGGCAACTATTTCTTTAGCCTTTTTCTTTTCTTCCGCCTTTTGTCTGCGAGCAAGAATTCTTGCTTGTTTTTCGGGGGAGAAGGATTCGAAACGAGCTTGCTTTGCTTCTTGTAGCTCTTGCTTTTTGCGTTCACGCTCTTCTATTTCCTTGCGGGTTAGTTCTTCGTCTTTGCGCTTGATTTCTGCAAGAGCGTCTTCGTACATAGCTTCTATTTCGGAGTAGTAGCGTCTATTTTCGGATTCTGCCAAGAGTTCGAGTTTGATGTTGTAGTAATTGAATACTTGGTTGAACTTGATGAGAGCTTTTTCCGCAACGTCTATGGCCTTATCACGAGCTTTGATAGCTTCTTTATCCTTGATGTCTTCTACAACGATAGCGTGGGCTTGTTCTACCTTTTCATATAGATTTTCCGGGATATTGTCGCCGTAAACCTTGTTGATTTCCGCTACCATTTTGTTATAGCGTATAATTTCTTTTTGATAAAGAGCGTTGAGTTTTTTATCTTCGGGCTCTGCAATGTGGAAATCTTCAAATGAAACCTTACTGATTTCATAAGGAGTATATTCCTTAATTGCTTTTGCGATTTCTAGCATAAGAGCATTTTTGGGCGCTTCAAATTTATTTTCTTCTTTAAGGTAAATTTCTTTGTAAGCTTCCTTGTTTTCTTTTAGATGTTTTGCTTCTTGATGAGCCTTAGTTGCGGCCTTGATAGCAGCCTTTTTCTCCGCCTTTTCTTCGGGCGTAGTCGCTTTAATAGCAAACGCATCTTTTATGGCTTGGCGAGTTGCTTTTATGTCGGGTTCTTCTGCGTTTATGATTGCCATAATAGCGTTATGGCTTTCTACCGTTTCTACTATTTGTTCGGG